>DGEE01000165.1 GCA_002385815.1 Hungateiclostridiaceae bacterium UBA3934 | reverse complement strand
GCATCTGCAATGCCCATTTTATCAAGTTTCTGAGTCATATTAGTGCGGATCGGTAAAATTTCTTATTCAAAGCTCAACCAATTTTAGGTAAAATCCGCTGAAACGCTGATTCTATGCCTGGTGCGAATGTCCCGTACTTTTCATGTCCACTTGTGATCCGCACTTGATTACTTATGCTAGATTTTCAAAGTCCAAACTATCTCGTCACCTTTTTCACCAATAATTATATCATTTTTTGAGTTACAACTCCTTTATCCTTTCCATCCATTCACTTTTTTCCTTTTTCACTTCTTCCCACCATTTTATCAGGCTCCTTCTCTACTAACACCCTACACCTTGCATATGCCCATCAGGCTTTACTGCCTTTTATCCCAGACCATTTACTCGTCGACCTACGTAATAGTCGGCTTAAAATGTATCAATCTATGCCAAGCATGTCAGTATGTATATCGAAATTATCGGTACGAACACACTCCGAGATTCTTCCCATTGACCCATCTTAGATAACATACCTGTCTGCAGCCGCCCATAACTCGATCCATGTTATTTCAGTGGCTTTTTATAATCAATATATCCATTATCTTGAATTAATTTTTGAGATAACATAAAATGACTGTGGAAAAACACACATAAGCAGAAAGGTCTGTTTCAGATGAAAAACTTGTTCATATTCAACATCGGCAACAGTGATGTTCAGTTCAAGTCAAATCCAATAGCCGGCAGCATTCAAAAAGGTGAAGTTAAAAGGATAATTCCAGCAAGGGTTTTCGGAAAAGAGCTGTGGGAGGAAAAATATAACCGGTTCAAAGACGATGCATCGGTTAAGAAAGCAATTGATGACGGTCTGTTTTTCCCGATCGTTTCAAGCACACTTGAGGTTGATGGATTCACGCCTGCGGAGAGCAAAATAATTCTTTTCGTTACAAACCAGGAAAGTGAAAACTCACAGGATACCATATATTACGGTAAGATAATAAAGAGATGCCTGGAATTCATTTATAAAGATTCCAGTGTGGAATTGACGGAAGTAAACGAGAATCCGGCAGATATGGACATAATGAAAGATTTCTACCGCAAAGCCCTAGCAAAGATAGCAGAGGAAAACCGGCCATTTGATCACGTCTTTGCCTCGCTGACCGGAGGAACACAGGCACAGAATATGATGCTACTTATTTGCGGGCTCAGCGTCTTCAGGGAAAAATTCCGAACATTATATACTTCCGTACTTACGCGAAAAACTAAAGAATTGACCATAACAAAAGATCTGTTTAAGACTGTGTGAAAAAGGCCGTGATATTGAATAAATACTAAAGGTAACATAAAATAGTTATAGATGAACACAGCGAAAGGGCTGATCCCGTATGAAAAACTTGTTCATATTCAACATCGGCAACAGCGACGTTCAGTTGAAATCAAATCCTGTAGAAAAATCCATGCATGAACATAAGGAAAAAAGACTTCGCGCCGCAAGAGAAGAAGGCAGAAAGCTGTTGGAAGAATATAACCAGTTCGAGGATGATACTTCAGTTAAAAAAGCAGCCGAGGTAATAGAGCTTTCAATAATCAAAAATTTTCTCGAGTTAAATGAATTTAGCCCACAAGACAGCAAAATCATCCTTTTTGTCACCGATCAAGAGAAAAAACACGACCAGGACACTATTTATTACGGGAAAATAGTCAAAAGGATCCTGGAATCAGTTTATGAATTTGCCGATATAGAAACGATAGCAATCAACGCAAATCCGTCAGATATCGATATAATGATGAACTTCTACAATAATGCTCTCAAAAAGATAGCAGAAGAAAACAAATCTGCCGATTGTTTCTTTGCTTCACTTACAGGAGGAGTGCCGGCACAAAACACAGCGCTGCTCCTTTGCGGGCTTGAAATCTTCGCAGATAGATTCCGCACATTATATAAACCATTGGATTCTAATGCTAAAGTAAAGGAACAGTCTATAGCAAAAAACCTGATCAAAAATGAAGTTAAGAAGCAAATCTCATTGTTAGTCAGACAAGGCGATTATCATGCCGCTTTGGAAATATTAAGCCAGAACAGCCGGCTGTTTGAAACCAATACCCAGGACGCAGAGAAATATCCGTTGCCGATACCATACCAGGTATTGCAAAATCTCCTTAAATACGCACATAGCCGACAGGTATTCGATTTTAAAAAAGCGCAGAGCAGTATTAGTTCATGTTTAAATTACTCACATGAAAACAGAGAATATTTCAACGAACTGGAAAGTCAGGTAAGGAATCTCCATGGCAACAACTTGCTGTGCATTGCAGAGCTGAAAGAAAACGCAAAGCATTTGTACAATGCAGGGCATTATGTAGATTTTTTGGGGAGGATCTTCAGATTCTTCGAGGCTGTCTGCGATTACGTGCTGCTGGAAACGCGCAACGAATGCCGGGCATTTCTCCGCAGAAACGGAACCCATGTCATTGTCAGGGTAAGGTATGCAAATAAAGGCAAAGATTTCATAGATTTCATCATCAAAAACTTCGCCGAGGCAAGCGGCTATGTCGATGCAAACAATGAAATCAATGAGAAATTGAATAATATTTTGAGGTTGTATCTCATCACATATATCGACAATTCGTCAGGAAATGGCTGTTTGAGCGACTATATGTATGTTTTGATCACTTTAAGCCGCCTCCGGAACAAGACTATTATGTCTCATGGGTTTAAAGGTATATCTTCCGAGGAAATCGAAAATCAGCTTACAGATAGTTATAACAAGTTGAAGACTGAACTGCAGAACGATCCTGGCAAGGATTTGTTAAAGAAAAGATGCGAAATCTTTGAAAAAGTACTTATGAAAGAAGTCTCCGGAAAAAAGGTACCGGATATATGCGGTTTCCTTGATGCAGCATGGGAACAGTTCATTGAGTATGCAGACATCAGCAGAAAAACCAAATTCAAGCCGGAATTGTTCTACCGTGAACTTCCCCGCAAAATCGAAGATATATTGGAAGCATTATAAAGACCCATCCGTACTTGCCTGGTCTGCAACTTCGTCAACACCATCGTACGGGTCCTTAACCGGCACTATCCTGTATCGTGCCTGTCCCATCCCCATTGTCGTCTTATAGCCGATCCCCGCGTACGGTATCATACCCAGCAGGCTTAGCAAAGCAGACCTTTCATCCCGATCCAGGCACTCGTCCACCTCGTACGAGCAATAACCCACAAATCCGCTCAATAGGTATTTGCCCATATCAAGCATGCCCGTACGCAAGCTATACCTGGCGGGAAAAACGTTCCGTGCGATCCTTCTCAGTGTCTCATCCGGGATCTCATGGCCGCCGGCAGCCGTCCATGAACGATACAGGCTGGATATTACAAGGCGGGTTTCCGGAAAAAGCAGACTTCTGCCTTCCGACCGGAAGCATGAAAGTGTCCGAAAATTTATTTCGAAAGTGCGTAATCTGTCCGCCGCTACTGCCGCATATCGTTTAAGTTCATGAATCTCTTCACCCTTAAGCAGTCTTATTGCTTTTATGCCAAATGGTATATCGGCAATAACCACAGGTCCTGTGATCATCGCTTTGTTTATAGCAAGAGAAACTGCCGTAACCAATTCATCGTTAAGCAATCCAGCGCGGTAACACACCCGTTTGCCCTTCTCTGCTTCGGGTGTATGTATCCCGGGATGGGCGCCGCACTTATACAACGTCGAAAGAGTGAACGGTAGCGTGCCGTTCATGCCGTGGATCCTGTTACAAAGGTCAGGAGCTATCTGCTTAAGAATCTTAAAAAAATGCCCATGGACCATATGTCCGTGAGTTTGCGGTATTTCTCCGTCATTCAGCACTTCAAGCTCTATTTCGAACAAAGCAAGCAAAAATCATGCACCCCATTCCGGCGGTTCAATCTTACAGGGAAGGATAATTGACATCCCACACTGCAGCGCATCGTTGTATTCATCAGAGAGATCTCCTGCCATTGTTCCGCACCAGCCACATTCTGGCGGATCCCCCCAGAAAACTGCTCCTGGCTCCAGCATAAGCAACGGCCTTTTGAACGGATAACCTGCTTTCCCGCGCTCCTTCCCGAAACGGCCAAGCTTCACGTCCAGCCTGTATTGGCAGCGCACAGGCATATCCTGCGTAGGAATACACCTGGAAAGAGTCATAAATGCATTTGGATTCTCCGGTATATCGAAATTTACCTCAGACATAACGTTATATTCATCTTCCAGCTGAAAAGCACCTCTTCCACGGGAGGCCCCTCCACCATAGCCCCAGGAACTGACGACTTTCAGACATTCTTTAAGCGAAGGCACCCATTCTTCTGCTACCAGGGCATAAATGTCAATATCTCCATCCCAGCGATAAATCTCACGGTACAAACCACCTTTCATGGAAGTCCCGGTTTCCCTGTCGATCGTATTGTGAGCTGTCATGTGGACTATTGCCTCATCAGGCTGCCTGCTGTCTCCCAGTGAGATCTTTTCCCCTTTGAAGATCCTGCTCATATCATCTAGTGGAATATAGCTGATTTTCTTTACTTTCTTCGCTGTTTTCATAAATTCTATTATTTCTGATTTGGATCTGCTCTCTGAAAACTCTGTGGTATAATTACCGCCGGCAGGACGCGGAAGGAAGCCCCGGGGGAATCCGTCTGAAAATATGAATGCAGGCTTTCTCTCTATACAGCTCTGCAGCAAGGATTTCAGTCTGTCCTCTCCTTCCAGGTAAAGAAGAGCCCAGCAGACACTCCCGAACAAAGTATCAGAATGCACCGGTGATCTGCTGCCTGAAAGCATCCTGACCCCAATACGATAAAGTTTCATTTTAACCCTCCGGACCTCAGAAATTGACAGATTCAAGGTCAAATGGTTCACCATTAAGCCTCAGATTGCGCAGTTTGACCTGACCGTACCCCCTGCTTCCCATGCCGCCAATATATGTTTCTTCCAGGCTTTTCAACGCTCTTTTTACAAAACTGATTATCTCATCCTCATTATCTATATCAAATATTTGCAACTTCATTTCCAGATTAAAAGCTGTTTCTGAAGGCACATATTCAATGGGTCTCAATGAACCTCCGAGTGCTGCACCTGTTTTTCTGTCAATAGCAGTTTCATATTTCACGCCGTATATGTTTATCCCTTTTTCATCCATAATATCTCTGTTTTTAGCTTTTGAGTCTTCTGTCAAATACGCGTCCCTAACGATTAGTCTTGTCGGACTATCTGCATTTTTGCTCATCGAGCCAAAGGTTTTGCAGACTAAACAACTGCCGCATCTGCATGGTTCGTGTCTTATTTCTTTTGTTTCAATGCCATGTTCATCTTTTTTAACAACAGTTTTATACCGGCCAAGGCGTCTTTCCATGTTGCAACGCATGCGCCCTTTAATGGATGAGCCCGGAATATATGGTTCAGATGTAATTGGATGCTTGATGACCGGATTGTCCATGAATCCAATGCCGATACTGTCTTTACTTCCTCCGATATGCAGATTGCTCAGGCAAAAAATCTCTCCGGTGATTTTATTGATTTTCATTAATTTCATTTGAAATCCCCCTTACATTTATTTACTCTTCGGGTACTTATATTTGAAATATCCGACCACCGCTTCAAAATGCGGCAAAAACCCATTTATGACGTCTTCGACAGTATTGCACGAATTGATATTGGCAAGAATGAATTTCCTGAATTCTTTAGTAACTGACGGATTATCACGACCCAGTGCATAAGTTACCATTGGATCGAGTCTTCTGATTTTGGCAAGGAACCTCTCCTTCAGTGTCTCAGAATCATTACCAGCTTCTTTTGAATATCTGTATGAACTTTCAGCGACACGGATGTAATCATAAAAGTTCCTGATTTGCGTGTAGCTCATTCTGAGTTTGCTTTCAGTATTGCCATTTTTACCTAATCGGATGCCCGCCAGGTCATCAACTATTATTTCAGGATACTCTTTAAGAAATTCCTGTTTAATTACATGATTAGGTGTAAAATACCCATTCTTAAGTTCTTCGTAATAGTCTTTAATAGTTTTTCTGTTATTTGCGTAAAAAACATCTTTTAACCCTGAAAAACTATTCAAGGTCATGTTTTTCTTTTTTGGACCATCAAATTGGCTCTTCCCGCCATTAAATTTCTCATTCATCAGCTGGATCCTCCTTCTTTCTGTTCATCAGCAGCGAATAATCACAAACTACGCTAAGGTGATTAATGAGGCCATTATATGATATATCACGCAATGATTCCAAAAACTTCCTGGCGCCGATATCAAGTCCTTTCCCACCTTCGCTCATTTTACGCCCGATATCGTAAGAAAGATGCCCCACATATCTTAGGCCTCTTGTATCCTGGCAACCAGAAGCTGCATACTGTTCAAACATTCCGGCATATATCCTCAGGCGTCTGACATCCCCGGCAGTCAGCTTATCGCTGCGCATCCATCCTGCAACCTTTTTGGCAGCATCCATCACTGAATCGACATATTTCCACTTCATTACATGGTCGAACATGCACACCTGGTCTCGGCCCGATTCTTCGAAGGACGAATACTCTTCCTTCGCGCGGTCCAGTGCATGCTCCGCGCTGGAGACAGCATAGGCCACCGGTAGCTTGGGCGGACTGAAAGTAATACCACATGAAAGCGTAGTGTTGGGATTGTTCCCCGTAAATTCAGAAAATTTCTTGCGGACCTCTATTGCCAATGAAATCACCTGGTTCCAGGGTCCAATGATAAACAGGTCGTCACCGCCCGAAAATACTATGTAGCAGTCTGAATATTCCTTTTCAACAAGACGATTAAGCCATTCAGAGAAGAATATTTCCATCATACGGCTCAGTGACGCGACCCTTGCAATGTTTCCGTAGTTCTCTCCTGTCTCTCTCCTGAAGCCAACGGTGAAAATCATTCCGAGCCTGTCAACATCCGCTTTGAGATAGCCCAGCCAGTTAGCTCCCTGGGATTTATCCGCCATTTCTTCAAACGTCAAGGCCCCATCCCGGCCGGCTGGCACATGGTTGGCCTGCCGCCAGAGCGGAGCCGGGAGTTTGCTTACATCGTCACTTTTCAGTGCATATATTTCCCCTTCAGCCTCATATGGCAGCACCGACCAGCCTCCAAGCGATAACAGGCCTTTCTTCGCCCGGACAAGCGTTACGACATCTGTCTGGACTAGTCGGCGGCCTATCTCGATTTCCTGTTTACAGCGCCAGCCGATAGGTCCATCCTCTGTTTTTTCTACTGCGAATTCGTTGCCGCAGCTACTGCATATTCCCAGCTTTCTGGTATAGGCATCATCATCAAAGCACCGGATTTCGACCCATTGTCCATTTTTCTGCAAAAGGCTGGCATATGATTGTCTCTTGCGGATAGCCAGTTGCTCCTTGACTTCGTGTATCTTATCACCGAAGGAGCCAAAATCGTTGCCGCACATCAAAGTATAAGCCAGATGAAGTGCCACATTTCCCTGAAATGTATCGAACAGTTCTTTATCGATCTCTTGCTGGAATTCATCCAGTTTATTTTTAACTGACTCGGTATTCGGTAAAAGAATAAAGAAATTCCCCCCGGAGTTCATCAAAACACAGGATGCAGGCAGATCACAGCGGTCGATCATTGTCCTGGTCGCAAGGTTGATCAGCGAAGCAATTGCAAAGGAACGGGCTCTTAGCTTCTTCGCCATACCGCCCTGTTTTTCCGACGTCCCGCTGAAAATATACTTCTGTATCCCGGAAAAATCGCCTGATGCGAGGATGAAACTGTTATGGGAATCATCATCCAGCAACCTGTCATCTAACTGAGGGTCTTCAACCAGCTTTTTATACATACATGCCGCTATGGCAGAAGTAAGACGGAGATGATCATAAAGTGAAATATCTGCAATCTCTGACTGTCCGTCCAAAGGAATGCACCACGTGTACCTCTCCAGGATCCTCAGGAGCATCTGGTACAGCGTCTCGACAGTCTTCGCCTCAGACAGGGCTTTGTTCCAGTAAGTACGAAAATCATCTTGGAGCTTACTCACATCGTCATTGTTCAGGCTGACCGTATCGGATTCGCATGGGAAAATCGCATCAGGCTCCAGTGGTGCATGCCTGTATACTAATGGCTTCGGAAGTCCGTTGCCCAAATCAATCCTTGAGAATATGCTATTTACGTATCCGTGCTTTACTTTCGATCCAATATCAGCGTTTGCATCCTTTTTCGACAACCTGCCCGCTGCATTGATCATCTTGGCATATGGCACTTCTTCACCGGTCAATGCATTTTTTCCAGGATCGGTATAGTAAAGCAGGATATCCCTAAGGATCTTAGCATCTAGAAACCTGCTTATTTTTATACTGTTCTCTTCATCAAGCAATTGACGGATATATAGCGTCTTGTTAGCAGGATTTTCATGGCCGCGTGCAAATAATTCGCCGATACCATGCAGAAGTGAAGCGAAACAAAGAGTCCAATACCTGGTTTTATCCATCTCGCACCAACCTATCTGCGCATATTCGAAATGTCGAATAAAGTTAAGATATATCTGCTTTATATATAAATTTTATACTTTTCTACAAAATTTAGCAACATAATTCTACGACTCTATACTGTGCAAAAGTAAACCGCACCCGATAAATTCACGTCGGAGTTCTTGGGTTCTACCAGGACGACTATGGTTTCAATTCCCATGCTACGCG
>DGEE01000057.1:4462-6471 GCA_002385815.1 Hungateiclostridiaceae bacterium UBA3934 | reverse complement strand
CAGTAAGAAAGACCCTGAGATCATAATGATCCGCTAAAGTCGGATGCATGCTGTAAGAGCCTTCTACTATATTGAGCTTTTTGGGAGTGACACGCACGGTCCGTTCCATGGCCTTTTTCGCACAGCTATATACACGGTATTCAAATTCACAGCCGCTTTCAAGGCCGTGGATGACCTCGTCCCTGAACCTGACATAATCCACATTGCCGCCGGTTTCGTTCAGCCGGTCCTCTGTCCTGAGCTCCGGGGTAAGGAAGAAATCATCCATATGGAACACATTACAGTCATAGATCTCAGCCAGCATCGCTGCCAGTGAGCTTTTGCCGGCACAGCAGTTGCCATCTATGGCAACCGTTACGTGGTTTTTTTGATGGATTCCCTGTTCCAGACCCTTCAGCAATTCATCGATCCGGCAGAAAACCTCGAAATATCTGCAAAAATCACCTTTCACGATCCTGTATGCCGGATGGTAAGCTTCACGGTACACAGCACTGTGGCTGACTGCAGGATATCCCTGTGCACGGTATGAGCGGATATATCCGTCCAGCTCACCAATATCAAACGGCAATAAGCCTTTCTCACAGCAGTCCCTCAGTACTCCGAGCTTGCTCTCGAAGCTCCTGACATCACCTTTGTGTGAGTTCGCTGTATATATAAAAAAGCTGTTTACAGTTTCAAGGCTGACCGGATAGCGGCCAAGCTCTGCGAGATGGATCCTGTACAGTCCGTTACCCGTACTTTCAAAAAGCAGTCCGTCGGCAGCATTATCTTTGCTTTTGGCACCTGTGTCCTTTCCATCTTCATCGGCAACGGCAGGCCCTGCACTGTCAGCTTTACTGCGTCCTGTCCTGGCTGCCGCTGACAGGTATTCCTCCTTCAGACGCGCCAGACTCCCTTTCCTGTCACTGATCAGGTGACCTCCGGCAAATTCGTTTTGATAGATCAGCTTTATCATATCCTGTATCTGCATACAGGGATATCTGCTGCAGTGTTCGATGAGGATCTTCTCAAGTACGGCAGTATCATTCATTTTTTAACAGGTTACCTCGTTTCAGAGCAATAATGATCACAGGGATTATGACTATCTGGAGTATTATCCCCGGAACAGCGTTCACTACAGCGCCTCCGGCAAATATCTGCCATGTGAACGGCTTGTCGGTCAGACCGTAGATTATCAGACTCGCAATGCCCCAGACGATCCTGCCGAATATCATGGAAATTATCAATGATACATATATGAATGCATTTTTCTTTGGCAGCAGTTTGTAGAAAAGTCCTGTGCAGAAGCCGTAAACCGCCAGTTCGAAGGCCATGGCAAGAGCATTGGGCATAGGCGGCATTCCAAAGATCCAGTGGCGCAGCAGCGGTGTTATGAATCCGACAGCCAGGCCATAAGGCCATCCGCACACAAAGCCGCAAATCAAGACCGGTATATGCATTGGCAGCAGCATCGAACCAATACTGGGGATTTGCCCCGTCAGAAACGGCATTATAAGTCCTAATGCAAGAAACAACCCTGAAAGTACAAGTTTTCTAACTGATGATCTCACAATCATTTCCTCCCTTAGATACACTAATATGTATTTTAGAATAAAACTTCAACGTGAATGGAACTTCAAATCCGGAAAACTGCACAAAAATACCACGTAGTTTTCGTTCCATAAAGAGGCCTTCTTCATGAAAGCAAATACCTTCGTGGTATCGTTCTGCAAGTATGCGAAATTTATATGTTGTGCTCAGTCAGTATGCCTGATTTGCTTGTTATGCCCAGTCCGTGCGCTTTGGGGGCCTGCCACGTCGCAACGCCAGTACCGGCTTCAGCCGGCTGTTTTGCTAATTATACCATATGGTCCGCATGCTCATCAATATATCTGGCATCGTTATGTGTTTGACAAACCAACAATACATCGTCCTTACATTCATAGCTAATACACAGGCTTTAATATTTCAATCGCCCTTTTGCCGGCCTTGAAGCGTTCAAGTCTTTTGTATCCGCTGTTTCGGGCCTT
>DGEE01000057.1:3074-4153 GCA_002385815.1 Hungateiclostridiaceae bacterium UBA3934 | reverse complement strand
GCGTCTTTGTGCGACTGCTTGCCGAACGTTCCTATCATTCCGACTACCTGGTCCTTCCGCCGGAGCAGGCCGTCCATGGTAAGCAGGGACAGGTTGCTCCGTGCAAGCTCTAGCGCTTCCTCATCGATGTCGGAACACACGAGCTTTTTGATCGCAGCAGGATTGAGAAACCCGAGTACGGCGGCCATATACCCGCTTCCACAGCACGGGTCGAAGAATACTATATCGTCATGCCTTCCCAGGTGCTCCATGCACCTTTTGAAAATTTCGTCGGCAAGCCTCACAGGAAAGCATGGCATCCCCGACCTGTGGTACAATACCCTGCCGCTCGCGAAATCCTCGAAATTATCATCTTTGCTGTATTTGTACTCCATCGCAGCACTCCATGCCCAACTGTTGATTCCGACTGTCTTTCCCTGTAATACACCATTTTGACCAAATCACAATATCCGGACTGCCTGCTAAGTCCGCACAGATTTCCTGTCAGACCTGCACCTCTTTTTCAAGAAAGCACACCTCGAACGGCAGGTGGCTGAACTTCCGCGTGCCCGTTTCAGCAAAACCGTATCCGATATACCAGTTTTTCAGCACCTGGTTTTCATTGATTATGCCAATGGAAACCTTTTTCCCGCCCTGTGTCCTTACGGTCTCGAAAACGAAGTCCATCAGCTTCCTTCCGATCCCCATGTACCTGTACTGCGGCAATACACAAAGCCTTTCCATATACCAGCAGCCGTCGCCGGCCTTCTCTGCAGCCACGAAACCGACGCGCCGCCCGTCATGATATGCACCGTACATATATATTCCTTTTTCTTTCATTTTTTCAAGGGAACCGTCCTCTGCAAATGCCGGATTGGTCGGGGCATTTTCCCGTGTTATTCCGAACTCCTCCGCCACAGTTGCAAAAGAGTCCCTTATTACGGATGCCCACTCCCCGAACTCGCCTTTTACTTCCCTGATCACTATATCCATGCTACTGCCCCGTTATCGTCAATTCAGCCGCAAGCCAGTATTCGTCTGATTTACCGTCGTCGTCATCGTCAGGGATGACGCTTTTCAATATCCGGTATTCACCTTCA
>DGEE01000057.1:0-2909 GCA_002385815.1 Hungateiclostridiaceae bacterium UBA3934 | reverse complement strand
GCTGCCTTCTGCCAGACCTAAGATTGTAACCGATAAGAACGAATGCAAAATTGCCCTCATAAGTATACTTGAGTTTGCACCACTTGTCATCACACTTCTTTTCCAGGATATATGCCTCTCCGCAGTCCGCTGCTGCCATATATTGTCGATTCGCAGCTTTTAATCACATCTGTTTCCTGGCAGTTCTGTACTCATCATCCAGTTTGAAATAAGGGCAGTTTTTGTACGACCTTTGCATGTACCTTTCGTAATCGTCCTGGTCCATATCAACAGTGCACATGTAACTGCCGTACTGATCGTCATACATGTAATTCACACAATACTCACAGTTCGATGTTTTTTTCACGGCACCCCACCTCCATGACGATTTTCAATCTCCCATCAAGCCTTACTTCTGCCAGGACCGGTCAACTGCCGGATCTGTCCGTCACACGCCGGTTCTTCGCCGGTACATGCCAGATTTTTGCCTGCGCATGTCTACTTTTTGTTGATCAATATCAAACCTGCAATGCAGAAAACTGGACCCATCACCTTGGTAAGTTTGAATTTTTCATGATACAGCATTATCCCTGTCGGGATCAGAATAAGGGCAAGCAGGATATTGGCTACGAGCGACCCGACACTTATGTTCCATCCCGCCCTGTATGCCAGCAGATAACCGAGTTCCAGCCCGACGATGGAGATCCCCGGCACAATGCTGGTCCAGTTGAATGGAGAATACATACAGAAACATTTGAGTAACTACCTCGCTGTTATATTATTTGTGTCTCATGCAGGTTCTGCCCTGCTGATTGCTTCTGCCGGCCCCTGTGGCTCGTATCACCAATTTTTGTATCTTATATTTTAATTATATAAGATTTTGCCCGATCAGTCCAATTCATCTCCTGACGCAGTTTTGAGCAGCCCGGTCCTGCCCTGTTACTCATGACTCTTATCCGCTTCATCTATTCTGATCGCCTCTGCCTTTGGTATGATCCAGGCATCGTGGTCTTCCGACCACGCCGTGAATTTGAGCGGTGCCGTCATGGCTCCTATGATTTTATATCCGTCATCTTCGACGCTCTTCCGGAATTCCTCGAACCGGGCCTTGAATTCTTCAGTGGATATATCCACAAGTTCCTCTCCATATGAAAGGTGAAAGCCATCAGACCTGTCAAAATACAGGTTCCCCCATGTCGGGTCGGCAAAATGCCATTTACCGTCGGCATAAAACTCGACCCATGCATGAGAAGCTGCAGGATGCGTCCAGTCCTCCGCCTTGGTCATCCTGCTGAAGACCAGCCCGGATACGTGTCTTGCCGGAATGCCGGCTGCTCTGAGCATCGCCGTCATCAGATTTGCATAATCGGCACAAACACCTTTTTTCTCTTCCAGTATCCCGGAAGCCGGCAGAGTAGTGTGATTTATCCTTTGGCTCGTATCAGTCCTGACCGTTTTCGAGACAAAAGCCGAAATGTTCTTTGCCGTCCGGTAATCATCATTTTCCACTACCAGGGGACGGACCGCCTCGATAATGTTTACATTGTCGGAGTCTATGTTTTCCGACGGCTGCAGGTGTTCGTCACTGGTTTCCATGTCCCAGGCCGGTTTCCCTGCATACATTGTGACGGTATATTCTATTTCTACAGTCTTTCCGGTACTTTCTCCGGCTACAGCAGCATGGACGACCTGGTAGCCTTCCTTTTCTTCAAACCAGTATTCGTCAGCATTCCTGACTGTTATTTCTCCGATCTTCTGGTATCCGTAACTGACCGGCAGGTCCACCATCAGAAACGATTTTGTGCCATTATTACTTATGAACATGTACGTTTCAGTTACCTTGTACGACCTGGTTTTGAAAATGAAACTGCACGAAGACAGCATAAATACAACACACAACGTCAGTAAGACAGCAAAAATCACTTTACTGTCAGAGCGGTTTCGACATTTTTCCCGCATACACCTTACCCTCTCTCCGCTATTTACCGAATAAATTCACTGCACCGTGAAGGATAATACTTGCCAGGCAATTGCTGCTTACAATGAAAATGGCAGTCCATGTCCCGGATAAATGTTTCTGGCACCTGTGCTTTTTACTTTCCCGGCGCTTTTCATGAGCAAATCGTAATCCACTGCATTGTCCGCTATTTCAGGTTCCTTTTTGTTTGAATAAACATCGCCTGCTATCAGGCCGCAGCCTTCTGCCAGTATGCCAATCGAACCTCTCGTATGCCCGGGCAGGTGCAGTACCCTGGCGTCAAACCCGTGATCCGCAAGGTCGGCGCCGTCTTCGAGCAATATGTCCGGCTCGAATTTCTCAAAATCAGCAATGATCCCCGGTATCAACCAGCAGAAAATTCTTATCCTTTCTCAGCAGATAGCAGTTGACACCGTTCAGGTCCAGTCTGATAACTTCCTGCATATCATCAACTCCTTCATATGGCTCCCTGTGAGCCTATCACGGGTCCAGCTTCTGGCATTCCGGGCAATAATAGATATTGCCTCCAAGGTAAGCTTCGCGGACGATCTTGCCGCCGCATGCAGGACAAGGCTTATTGAAGCTTTCGCCGCCAAGATGGTTTGGCAGCCTCCACTGCATCCGTACAGATCCCCGCACAAAACAACGCATTATTTCTCTTTCTTTCTTGCACCAAGGACGATAAAACAGCAGCCTATCGGTATGAAATAGTAATACTTCCCGACGATTCCGGCAATGATGAACAGACCCCCGGCAACTATAAACGGTATGGAATGCAAAGTTATATTGTTTTTCATATAAGCACCTCATCAGACTATTCATATTTTCAAGCAACGCCTCTAAAAACAATGTAAATGGCGTAGTAAAGGCTTCCGCCAAATTTTAAACTGATAATGGACAAAGCCTGATTTACAGTATCTTTTCAAACTCGACTTCGTGCATTATCGGGATG
>DGEE01000035.1 GCA_002385815.1 Hungateiclostridiaceae bacterium UBA3934 | reverse complement strand
GTTTCCATACTGATTGATTTTCTTACTTCGCTGGGCGCGGATGTCAGCTACTTCATCCCGGACAGGATGGAGGATGGCTACGGCATAACCATGGACAGTGCCGCCAGAGTGAAAGAGCTTGAGCCGTCCGTTGTGATAACTGTGGACTGTGGTATCACGTCGGTGGATGAGGTCAGGTATCTGATGGAGTCCGGGATCGATGTCATCGTGACGGACCACCATGAATGCAAGCAGGAACTGCCGCAGGCCGTGGCGGTATTGAACCCGCATAAGCCTGGATGTACGTATCCGTTTAAGGATCTGTCCGGAGCGGGGGTGGCGTTCAAGCTTGTCCAGGCCATTTGTATCAGCACTGCAGGCGGGAAGGTAAACAGCGGCATAACAGGTGGAGTGGAGAATCACGGCACCGCTGGCGGAACGGACAGATATATGAAGTATATCGACCTCGCAGCGCTGTCAACGATAGCCGATATCGTTCCCCTGGTCGGAGAAAACAGGATACTGGCCGGACTGGGACTGAAGGCGATGACAAGCACAGGGAACATAGGACTTGAAGCCCTCATCAGGGCATCCGGATACGGTGGCAGGGAGATAAGCTCCTATGCTGTGGCGTTCGGGCTGGCACCCAGGGTGAATGCGGCAGGGCGGCTGGGCAGTGCTGACAGGGCGGTCAGGCTTTTTACCACCGACAAAATGGTGGTGGCTGAAGCGATTGCAAGGGAGCTGAACGAAGAGAACAGGCTCCGGCAGGAAACTGAGAATGAAATATTAGAACAGGCTGCCGCATATGTGGAAGAGAAGCTGGACCCGGCAAAAGAGAAGGTGCTGGTCATCTGTGGCGAAAACTGGCACCATGGAGTTATCGGCATCGTTGCCTCAAAGATAACTGAGCGGTACTACAGGCCGAGCATCATTATTTCGATAGATGAAGACGGCACAGGAAAGGCTTCTGCCAGGAGCATAAGGAATTTTGATCTGTTCGGTGCCCTGTCTGCATGTGAAGATCTCCTGGACAGGTTCGGCGGGCATGAGATGGCGGCGGGGCTGACTATACAAAGCAGCAGGATAGAGGATTTCCGGAAGCGGATAAATGAATATGCGGACAGCGTACTGACAGATGAGGATATGATCCCTTGTCTGAAAATAGATGCCTTTGTCGAATCCGGTGACCTGACCCTGGAAAGTGTGAGTGAACTTGATAAAATGGCGCCTCACGGCGAATCCAATCCCAAACCCCGGTTCGGATATATGGGGTTGAGGATCGCTGACATAAAGACGGTAGGCACAGGTAAGCATCTTAAGCTGCGGCTCTGTGATGCCGATATGTCAATCGAGGCCATCGGCTTCAATATGGGTGAGCTTGTTCAGCAGTACAGGGCGGGCGACGCTGTCGATGTTGTATTCACTCCTGATATAAATGAGTGGAATGGCAGCCGGAGACTGCAGTTGATTATCATGGACATAAAGCCCTGTGTTTTTGCCAAACTCGACAAAAACATTGTTTTTGATTTGTCGAATGACTATAATAATGTCATGAAGCTAATCAATAGTTTGCGACAGCAGTACAGGCTGGATCCTGCGGCGCTGATCCCTGAAAGGGCGGAACTCGAGGCGGTGTTCCGATATGTCAGGGCGCGGTGGAGAGCCGGGAGCACAATTGGATCCAGCAACGGCAGCGCAAATGGTTCCAACAGCGGAAGTACAAATGGATCCGACAATGGGAACTCAGCAGGCTGCTCCTCATTTACTATTGAAAATCTTCATGAATTGAGTTGGCAGATGTCGGCAAGACTTGGCATCAGGATGAATTATTTTAAGCTGAAAAAGGCACTGGAGATATTCAGTGAGCTTGGATTGCTGAAACTTGAGAACGCAGAGCCTGGAGGCCTGGTCGTTAAGCAGTCGGATGGCGCGGACAGAGTATGCCTGGAGACATCCACTCTTTATACCCGGTTGCAGGCTGTCAGGCGCGTTTTCAATGAAGATGCAGCACAAAATTTGTAGGCCGGAGGGAGTTTACTATGGATCTTAAGGAGAAACTCAGGCACGTGCAGGATTTTCCAAAGGAAGGTATCGATTTCATCGACATAACGACTGTCCTGCAGGATCCTAAAGCATTGGAACAGAGCATCCTGGAAATGAAGAAGCTGGCGGAGGAACTGGGCGATTTCGATATGATCGTAGGTCCTGAATCCAGGGGCTTTATATTTGGAGCGCCGCTGGCATATGCGATGGGGAAGGGCTTTGCGCCGATAAGAAAGAAAGGTAAGCTGCCTTACAGGACTGTCGGCATCAAGTATGACCTGGAATATGGAACTGATGAACTTGAGATACACGAAGATGCTATCAAACCAGGACAGAGAGTGCTCGTGGTAGATGACCTTCTGGCAACGGGAGGCACCACTCATGCCAATGTTAAGCTTGTGGAGAAGCTGGGCGGCGAAGTTGTGGGGCTTGTTTTCTTTATCGAACTGAGCTATCTCCACGGCAGAGAGAAACTGGAAGGCTACAGTGTCAGGTCGGTGGTGAGCTTCTGACGGCACCTGAGACGGGAGTCAGCAGGGCTTTTCCGGCGGTACGTCAGTGGGTACCTGACAGGGTCGATATGACAGGTGCGACAGAGACTCATCAGACAGGATCGATATGGGAAGGATGGCAGTGAGTTTGTTTTCCGGAGGCATTGAATGGACGGCCGATATGAAGAATTAAAACAGAAAATAGAGAAATATAATGCCGGCTGTGATTTCGAACTGCTCAACAAGGCTTATGCCATGGCCAAAAAATCTCATGAAGGCCAACTGAGGGAATCCGGCGAGCCTTATATCATACATCCTATTGAGGTCGCGCATATACTTGCTGATCTGGAGATGGACTGTACCACGATTATTGCCGGTCTTTTGCATGATACGGTGGAGGATACCAACTGTACCTTTGACGAGATCAGGGAGCAGTTTGGTGATTCTGTTGCCATGCTCGTAGATGGCGTGACCAAGCTTGACAAGATACCTTATACCACCAAAGAGGAGCAGCAGGCGGAAAACCTCAGGAAGATGTTCCTGGCCATGGCCAAGGATATCCGCGTCATACTGATAAAGCTTGCAGATCGCGAACACAATATCCATACACTGAAATATATGCCTGAGGACAAGCAGAAGGAGAAGGCCAGAGAAACCCTGGAGATATATGCTCCGCTGGCACACAGGCTTGGTATCTCGAGGATCAAATGGGAGTTGGAGGACAGCAGTTTCCGATATCTGCATCCCAGGGAATACTATGATCTGGTTGAAAAAATCGCAAAAAAGCGCCGCGAGCGCGTTGAATACATAAATGCCATCATTGACGAAATAAAGGGAAAAACTACGGAACTCGGCATAGAAACGCAGATCGAAGGCCGGCCCAAGCATTTCTACAGTATCTACCGGAAAATGAAGAAACAGAATAAGACGGTCGATCAGATATATGACCTTTTTGCCGTGCGCGTGATAGTCAATACCGTCAAGGATTGTTATGCAGTGCTTGGCCTCGTGCATGAGCTTTTCAAGCCCATGCCCGGCAGGTTCAAGGACTATATTGCGATGCCGAAGCCGAACATGTACCAGTCACTGCATACAACTCTCATCGGCCATGACGGGCATCCCTTCGAGGTGCAGATCAGGACCCATGAGATGCACAAGGTGGCGGAATTCGGTATCGCAGCCCACTGGAAATACAAGGAAGGTGTGTCGGGCAAGAACGAACTGGACAATAAGCTTGCCTGGCTGCGGCAGATGCTTGAGTGGCAGAAGGAAGCCAGCGATGCCAATGAGTTCGTTGAGACAGTTAAGGTGGATCTGTTTGCCGACGAGGTGTTCGTATTCACACCCAAGGGCGATGTGATAAATCTGCCCAGTGGATCGACACCCATTGATTTTGCATATGCTATCCACAGCGCCGTCGGGAACAGGATGATGGGTGCGAAGGTAAACGGTGAGATAGCGAAGCTCAATTATCAACTGAAGAACGGAGATATCGTCGAGATACTCACATCTTCCAATGTCCACGGGCCTAGCCGGGACTGGCTCAATATCGTCAAGAGCTCGCAGGCCCGCAACAAAATCAGACAGTGGTTCAAGAAGGAAAACAGGGAAGAGAACATCCAGAGAGGAAAAGAAAATATCGAGAGGGAGCTCAAAAGGCAGGGTCTTCAGTACAGCCAGCTTTTCAAGAACGAGTGGGTCGATATAGTGCTGAAAAAGTACAATTTCAATACACTGGATGATATGTTCTCTGCCGTGGGATATGGTGGTATCAGCTCCAACAAGATAATCGCCAGGCTTCGTGAGGAGTACAGGAAGACTCTCAAGCCCGAGGAACTGAGCGAACTTGAACGGGAGCAGCAGCTTAAGCAGGAGAGGGACAGGGAGAGAAGGAAGAAGAGACCACCCGAACACGGTATTATCGTAAAGGGTATCGAAAACTGCCTTGTAAGGCTGTCCAGGTGCTGCAATCCGGTGCCGGGGGATGACATTATCGGATACATCACGAGAGGACGCGGCGTATCGGTCCACAGAACGGACTGTATTAATGTAACTGGTGCCCGGGAAGAGAAAGAGCGGCTGATCGAGGTGAAGTGGTATACGTCGAGCAACGCGTCTTACATGGCTGAGATAACTGTCATGGCTAATGACAGGACGCAACTGCTGATGGAGGTCACAAATACTCTGGGCGAGGAAAAGATACCGCTCAAGGCTATGAATGCCAGGACTACCCGCGATCAGATCGCCATAATCGGGTTGACTTTGGAGATAGTAGATACTGAGCAGTTGGAGAAGATAATAAAGAAGCTCCGCAAAGTGGATGGAGTGTTCGAAGTGACAAGGAGCAAGAGCTGACTGTAAGAAACAAGCATGTGAAAAAGGAGTTTGCGGAAATGGTTCTGAAAGCTGTAAAAACAGGCATGCTTGAATCAAACTGCTATATTCTTGGCGACAGCGGTGAAGCTGCTGTTATAGATCCGGGTGCGGATCTTGAAGAAATCATGCAGGCACTTGATGAGCACAGCCTTACTCTAAAATACATCATATATACACATGCCCATTTCGATCATGTGGCTGAAGGCGACAAGCTGCGAAAAGAGACGGGTGCCAAAGTGGTAATCCATGAAGATGAAGCCCCCATACTCGAGGATCCGATACTGAACGGATCGGCGATTTTCTGGTCCGGTAAAAGTGCAGGCAGCGCTGACATGCTGGTCAGGGATGCAGATGTACTGAAGCTTGGGAATGCTGACCTTGAAATCATACATACACCAGGTCATACACCGGGCGGGATGTGTATATTGATCCGTACCGACAGCTGTATTTTCACTGGCGACACTTTGTTCAGGCTTAGCGTCGGCAGAACAGACCTGGGAGCTGGGAATACCAGTCAACTCATGGTTTCGCTGCAAAGACTGATGGAACTGGGCGACGAGGTCAAGGTCTATCCGGGTCATGGCCCTTCTACGCAAATCGGCTATGAAAGAAAAAATAACCCGTGGCTTTGAAAAATAACGGGCAGCTGCCAGGTTGGCCGGAAGATTTCCTTTTTCTCTAAAGCCAAACACAGAATTGGTCCGAAAAACCCTGACACATCCTGAATATCCAAATAATAGTCTCATTACACATTGCAAAATATCAAAAACAGTGATAAAATACTCACAATATAGAAAATTCTGTATAGACAAATGCCGAAGCGTACGTGGTTATCTCAGGTGTCTGTTTAGCAAAGACAGGTGGGATGACCGGTTTGCTTTCACGACATCTATATACCTGAATTAAAGCAATAACTTGCCACATATCGCCATGTCCGGGAAAACGGCAGGGATCTCACCCTGGATCGATGCAATAAGACTGCCTCACATTATGCCATGCCCGGAGAATCTGACAGAAATCTCACCCTGAAATGAATCAGCAACTCTGTCACATATCCGTTGGGGATCAGTTGAGCTTTGTAATAAATACGGGAGTTGATATTCGAATGTTGTCCAGAAAACTATTATCATTGGTTATTGTATTTATCATGCTTCTTGGACTACTTTTCCCTGCTTCTGCATCAAACATCGCTCAAAATGCAGAAAACACTGAACTGCAC
>DGEE01000017.1 GCA_002385815.1 Hungateiclostridiaceae bacterium UBA3934 | reverse complement strand
AATTGCACAATATCACGTGACAATGAGACAGCGCTGACTCGAAAACTACGATGCTGTGCAATGAAGTAAACATCAGCGCAATGCAGCTTAGAGATGTATAGTCAGAGCGAGGAAAAGCAAGCCGACTGTCTGAGGCCTGACGCAGGCGTTGTTACAGGGGCACTCCCTCCCCACTGGGGAATACCTCCTGCAGAAAAATGTCAGACTAAGGCAAAAAACAGGGGGCATTCCTCTCTCATAAAAATGCCCCCTGCGGATAAATGTCTCCTTACATTATTCAGTCAAGCAGCGACTCCCCGGTCATTTCCGCCGGTTTCTCGAGCCCCAGCAGTTCCAGCATCGTCGGTGCCAGATCCGCCAAACGCCCCTCCTTCAGCTTCCTGTCGCCAATGCCGATACCGATCAGCGGCACCACATTGGTGGTGTGAGCCGTAAACGGCCCGCCATTTTCATAGTCCAGCATCTGCTCAGCATTTCCATGGTCTGCAGTTATCAGAAGGATACCATCCTGCGCCCGGACAGCCTCAACTATCCTGCCTACGCATTCATCGATGGCTTCCACTGCAGCCTTTGCCGCTTCAAATACCCCGGTATGGCCAACCATGTCGCAGTTTGCGAAATTCAGTATGATGACATCATACTGCCTGGAATCGATCCTTTTCAGCACTTCCTCAGTTACCTCATATGCGCTCATCTCCGGCTTCATATCATATGTGGGCACTTTCGGCGACGGGATCAGGCACCTGTCCTCTCCCTCATACATCGTTTCTACTCCACCGTTGAAGAAAAACGTCACATGGGCATATTTCTCAGTTTCAGCAATCCTGAGCTGTCTGAGACCTTTTTGGCTGATATATTCCCCAAATGTATTGACCAGTGACTCCGGCTTGAAGGCCACAGATACATTAGGCATCGTTTTGTCATACTGAGTCATGCAGACATAGTGTACCGGGAAAAATCCTTTGGCTCTTTCAAAACCGTTGAATTCAGGATCCACAAAAGCCCTGGTGATCTCCCTCGCCCTGTCCGGCCTGAAGTTGAAGAATATGATCGAGTCATTCTCACCTATGGTAGCAGTCGGCTTTCCGTCCTTCAGGATAACCGTGGGTTTGACAAATTCATCGAACTCCTCACGTGCATATGACTCTGCCACAGCTTCTCCAGCAGATCCGGCTGTCAGACCCTGGCCAAGCACCATTGCATCATATGCCAGCTTGACTCTTTCCCAGCGGTTGTCTCTGTCCATTGCATAATATCTGCCCATGACGCTGGCTATGCTGCCGACACCGATCTCCTTCAGTTTGGCCTCCAGTTCTTCAACATATCCTTTTGCACTGTCCGGCGGCACATCCCTGCCATCGAAGAAGCAGTGCACGAACACATCCTTCAGTCCAAACTTCCGGGCCATCTCGATCAGCGCGTACAGATGGGTGTTGTGGCTGTGGACACCACCGTCGGACAGCAATCCGTACAGATGGAGTTTCGTGCCGTTTCTCCTGCAGTTTTCCATGGCATCGACGAGTTCTCTTTTTTCAAAGAAATCGCCATCCTCGATGGACTTGGTGATCCTTGTAAGCTCCTGGTAGACAATCCTGCCGGCGCCGATATTTGTGTGCCCGACCTCTGAATTGCCCATCTGCCCCCTGGGGAGGCCTACGTCCATACCGCTGGTATGGATGATGGTATTGGGATACTCCCTGAAATAACTGTCCAGGTTCGGCTTGTGCGCCGCCGCCACTGCATTGCCGTCATTTTGTCTGTTGATCCCGAATCCATCAAGTATTACTAATGTTACTAATCTTTTTTTCATATATGAATACCACTCCTCGCGTTCCGGCTTTTAATAAATCTCAAAAAGGCTGTCCGTTCAGACAGCCTTTTGATCGTCCATTTCCAGGTACACTTCTGTAAAGCTGTTTGCTGTGGTACTGCCCGGAAGGATACCTGTCTCTCGTCCCTATCCTTTGACTATCTTTTCGAAGTCATCCAGCTTGAGACTGGCACCGCCAACAAGGCCGCCATCGATGTCCGACATTCCGAAGAGATCCGATGCATTGCCAGCAGTAACACTGCCGCCATACTGGATGCGTACTGTTTCAGCAGTTTCCTCATCGTAAAGGCTCCTGATGGTATCTCTTATGATCGCACAAACCTCATTGGCCTGCTCCTTCGTCGCAGTCTTGCCGGTGCCTATGGCCCAGATAGGCTCATATGCTATAACAAGATCTTTCACCTGCTCAGCTGTAAGTCCCTGAAGAGCGATCTTAACCTGGTAGCTCACAAGCTCGGCAGTGACACCCTGCTCTCTCTGTGTCAATGATTCGCCGACACATATGATGGGCTTGAGTCCGTACCTGAATGCTGCATGAGCTTTCTTATTTACTGTCTCATCAGTCTCGGCAAAGTACTGTCTTCTTTCGGAGTGGCCAATGATCACGTATTCCACTCCAAGCTCGCTGAGCATCAGACCCGAAACCTCGCCGGTGAACGCTCCCTTCTCTTCCCAGTGCATGTTCTGAGCTGCGACCTTGATATTCGATCCGGCTGCTGCCTTTATAACATCAGGCAGACATACGAATGGTACACCAACAACTACCTCTGCCTGAGCATCTGCGACTCTCGGTATCAGTGCTGTGACGAACTCTGCTGCCTCTTTCGCAGTCTTGTTCATTTTCCAGTTGCCGGCAACGATTTTTATTCTCGGGTTTTTATCCATCAAAACTGCTATTCCGGGAAGGACCTTTCCTTCGAGGAATTCCAGTGATGCACCTCCACCCGTGGATATATGCGTGATCCTGTCTGCATAGCCAAGCTGTTCCACAGCTGCTGCCGAATCTCCGCCTCCCACTATGGAAACTGCTCCTGATTCAGCGACAGCCTTGGCTATTTCCCTTGTGCCATGCGCAAAATTCTCGAATTCGAACACGCCCATAGGCCCGTTCCAAACGATGGTTTTTGCTTTTCTTATTTCCTTTGAGAAATATTCGATGGTCTGTGAGCCTATGTCCATGCCCATCCATCCGTCAGGCATGTCATCAGACGGCACATACTTGTATTCCGTATCCGGTTTGAATTCCTTTCCGACTATGCTGCCTATTGGGAGCATAAGCTGGACTCCCTTTTTCTCAGCTTTTTCCATAAGGCTTCTCGCCAGATCCAGCTTGTCGTCCTCGCATATGGAATCGCCTATTTTACACCCTTTCGCCTTGAGGAATGTATACGCCATACCGCCGCCGATAATCAGCGTGTCCACCTTGTCGATAAGATTTTCGATGACACTGATCTTGTCAGATACCTTCGCACCGCCGAGTATGGCAACAAAAGGCCTTTCGGGATTGGACAGTGCTTTGCCCATTATATCTATTTCCTTCTGGATCAGATATCCGCAGACAGCCGGGAGGTAATCAGCCAGACCTGCAGTGGAAGCATGCGCTCTGTGCGCGGTCCCGAAAGCGTCATTTACAAATATCTCTGCAAGTGAAGCAAGTTCCTTTGCAAATGCAGGATCATTCTTAGTCTCTTCCTTGTGGAACCTGACATTCTCCAGCATCAGCACTTCGCCTTCCCTGAGCGCTGCCGCCTTTTCCTTCGCGTCAGGTCCGATGACGTCCTTTGCCATGATGACCGGTTTGCCCAGAAGCTCACTGAGTCTGGCAGCCGCCGGCTTCATGCTGAATTTCTCTTCCGGTCCGTTCTTGGGCCTTCCGAGATGTGAAACAAGTATGGTCTTTGCTCCGTTGTCGACCAGGTACCTGATAGTCGGGAGTGCTCCCACTATCCTCTTGTCATCTGTGATGTTGGCGTTCTCATCCAGCGGTACATTGAAGTCGACTCTGACGATGACCTTTTTGCCTCTTACTTCTATATCTTCGATTGTCTTTTTGTTATAATATGCCATGCTATTCACCCTTTCGAAAGCCAGTGCAGAGCTGCCGCTCCGCATCAGGTATAATCAAAAGGCCCACCCTTTGACCACTCACATAAGGTAAGGGCAAGAGTGGACCTTCATCAGTCCTTAACGATCAGACATTATTCAGCGTCTACCTTCGCCATGTGCATGATGAGATCGATTACTTTGTTGGAATAACCCCACTCATTGTCATACCAGGCTACCAGCTTCACAAAATTGTCGTTGAGAGCGATACCTGCTTTTGCATCGAAAATGGATGTACGTGCATCGCCGATGAAGTCTGACGATACGACATCATCTTCAGTGTATCCGAGAATACCCTTGAGTTCGTTCTCTGAAGCCTTTTTGATGACAGCCTTGATCTCTTCGTATGTTGCAGCCTTCTCGAGACGGCATGTGAGATCAACTACCGATACGTCGATGGTAGGAACTCTGAATGCCATACCGGTCAGCTTGCCATTCAGCTCGGGTATTACCTTTCCTACTGCTTTTGCTGCGCCAGTGGATGAAGGGATGATGTTGTGAGCAGCTGCACGACCACCTCTCCAGTCCTTCTTGGAAGGCCCGTCGACGGTCTTCTGGGTAGCAGTGATGGAGTGTACTGTTGTCATGAGACCCTCAACTATACCGAAATTGTCATTGATGACTTTTGCCAGAGGTGCCAGACAGTTTGTTGTGCAGGATGCGTTGGATACTACATTCATATCCTTCGTGTATTTATCATGGTTGACGCCCATAACGAACATCGGAGAGTTGTCCTTTGCCGGTGCACTGATGACGACCTTCTTCGCACCGCCCTTGAAGTGAGCCGAAGCCTTTTCAGCTGTGGTGAATACGCCCGTCGACTCGACTATGTATTCAGCTCCGCATTCGCTCCAGGGGATCTCGTCAGGATTCATGGTAGCATACACTGATACTTTCTTGCCGTTTACGACCAGCTTATCGTCCTCGGTATAGACTTCGCCCTTGAACTGGCCATGGACCGTATCATATCTGAGCATGTATACCATATAATCAAGATCGATGAACGGGTCATTTATCCCTACTACTTCAACCTCAGGATTGTCGACCGCAGCCCTGAATACAAGACGTCCGATTCTTCCGAAACCATTGATACCGATTTTTATTGCCATATTCTTTTACCTCCTATATAAATTATGGTTAATACTTATCGAAATCAAAACTATTTTATATTATTTGATACAGCTTTTCAATACCTGCGGCGAAAAATAATTAAATTTTTAACAAAGTCCAGCTGCCAAATACCGGCATCTGCCGGATATATGTCAGAATTCCGCAGTCTACGGCGGACAATCTTATGTTCTCCGGTGTTTCAGAAAAGTATGCAGTCCTTTGTAGTGCCGATGTGAGGACAGCATGACGTCATTCAGACAGGATACACGGTAAATTTGTCCACCAGCATCAGAGGTTGATATGAAAGCTTGGCTTTTCTCATACCCTCAAGGCCCAGGTCCTGTTCCCTGTTTATATATGTGGTGCTGCCCCATTCATGCTCGGCGAACTGCTGGTTTATCACAGCATAGAGACCGTTCACCGAACCTCTGGCCTTTTCGATATGTATCACTGCAGTGTCTTCATTCAGCATCTCGCCCACAGTGAATGCCGCAAACTCGCCATCCACTCTGATCAGCGCGCCTTTGCAGCCAAGGGTCCTGAAATGCCTCAGGATCTCGAGATTGGCGCTGCGCTCACAGTAATCCCCCTCCTGGCACTGGCAATCCTTATCTCTGCACCATTCCTCCATTATCCTTGTACATTCATCCAGCAGGCTGCATTCCAGCGGCACATATTCAAAAGTATGCTCTCTTTTGAATCTGTTGATATGATTGCGCTTTCCGTCGTATTTCTTCCCTCTCAGCTCGATCAGGTCTTTCGTAAGGTACAGATAATCACTGTTGTCCCTGTCGTATACGATGGAAGCATCATCGGCGACTCTGTTTCTGAAATAAGTCAGTTCATCCCGGGTTATCCTGCTGAAACAAAGCTTCCGTCCTCTTTCATGAAAATAGCTCCTGATGGCATCATAGGCCTGCTCAAAATTTTTCTCATATACTTCTCCCAGAGGCATCATCGCATATGGCTCTCCTTTGCCGGGAACCGCTATGACACATAAGAGGTCTGCTATGACTGCATATCTGAATCTGTAATAATACCTCCAGGCGAAAAAATTCGTGAATGTCAGTTCGGATATTTGAGGATCATGCTTCTTTAAATATTTGTCGAATAAATACTTGCTGTTCAGTGTTATTTCAGAAAACTCCATATATGTCTGCACTCCAGTCATTGTTTAAAGACAATATACCAACATCTGCCGTTCATGAAACGCTGCGTATGATAGAGACAGTAAATTCAGCAGCTTTTACCAGATCATTTATCGATATGCATTCCCCGGTACTGTGCACCTTATCCATTCCAGTACTCACATCCACCGACTCAATGCCCATACCGTTGAAAATGTTCGTATCGCTTCCACCGCCGGTTTCTTCGGTGATCAGTCCAATGCCGGCAGTCTCCGCTGCCTTTCTCAATATATCCATAATCGGAGCATCCTCCGTTATGTTGAAGGAAGGATACAATCTCTCTGCCTGGAATCCTATCCTCCCGCCGAATTCTGCTGCCGCCTGCTCAAACCGCTCCTTCATGTGCCGGGTCTGCGCCTCCAGCTTCCTGTCGTCACGGCTTCTGGCCTCCGCCATGATCTCCACTCTGTCGCAGACTATATTGGTCTCACGTCCGCCATTTATCACGCCGACATTGGCGGTGGTTTCATGGTCGATCCTGCCGAGCTTCATGCCAGCTATGGCTGAAGAAGCGATCCGGATGGCATCGATACCCTTTTCCGGAGAGAGTCCCGCATGAGCTGCCCTGCCCTCCACAGTTATGATCATTTTATCCTGTGACGGTGCCTTTACTGCCACTGTACCTATCGGTCCGTTGCTGTCCATCACGAATCCATATTTCGCATATATTTTGCTGTAATCCAGATTCTTGGCTCCATACAGGCCGCCCTCCTCGGCAACGGTGAACACCACCTGTATGTCACCATGCTCCACCCCTTTTTCCCTGATGACCCTGAGGGCTTCCAGTATGCATACTATACCGGACACATCATCTCCGCCGAGGACCGTGGATCCATCTGTCCTTATTATATCACCGTCGATCAGAGCCTTTTTGCCGATGCCCGGTTCAACGGTATCCATATGTGCTGCGAACATGATCGCCGGGACTTGTTTGGTTCCCTTGACAGTGCAGATGATGTTTCCGGCATCGCCGCCTATCTTTCTGCCCGCATCATCTTCGAAAACATCATATCCCATGGCTTCCAGCCTGGTCTTCAGAGCATCGGCCATCTTTCGCTCCTTTTTTGAAAGGCTGTCTATACTCGTCAGCTCCAAAAACTCCTTAACCAATCTGTCCCTGTTTACCAATCGGATCACTCCATTCCATTTTTCCTCTTAATTCGAAACCCTTGAAACCATGTTGCCTCAATACCTCATAGAGCACTACCGCCACTGAATTCGACAAATTGAGAGACCGTATGTCCGGTCTCATTGGTATCCTGATGCAGTATTCCCTGTTTGCATCAAGCAGACTCTCTGGCAAGCCAGATGTCTCTTTCCCGAATACCAGAAAGCAGTCTTCCGGGTATTCGATCTCAGTATATGTCCGGGCTGCTTTAGTGGATGCATAATAAAAAGCATGATCCGGGTATTTTTGTCTCAGCTCCCCGAAGCTCTCGCTCACACTGACCAGCACTTTGTCCCAGTAGTCAAGACCAGCTCTTTTCAGATGTCGGTCGTCTATTGAAAATCCCAACGGCTTCACAAGATGGAGCCCTGCCCCGGTGGCTGCACAGGTCCGGGCGATATTACCGGTATTCTGAGGTATTTCAGGTTCAATGAGCACTATATGTACAGACAATTGCCGCATCCCAGCTTTCACTTGGAATCATTTTTAATGAGACTGCTAACTGACGGAAAAGTCTCGTCCGGTATCAGACGTAACTCCCGCATCACTCAGTCATTATTCTATATTACCACAAATATAACATACTTAATTAACAATTTGGCAGGGTTCTCTTGTAATGCTGCTCTTGAAATTCTTGACATGGTTTCATGGTGTTGATATAATTCAAACCAGCAAAACACAGGACAGAAGTATCTCATCCGGACCTGATGCGGTAAAGCGCATCGATTCAAACAGAGAACAATGCCCGTCATCAAAACACAGTTCACAGTGAATGTATCTGTGTTTTTTATGATAATTTTATATATCCTATATTTGAGAAGCACAAGGAGGTTATTTATGAGCAACACATCCTACAACCCCTATCTGACAGCGCAGGCCCAGTTTGACAAGGTAGCGGAGCAGCTCGGACTGGACGAAGCGACAAGAGAATTGCTGCGTCAGCCAATGCGCGAATACCATTTCACTATCCCTGTCCGTATGGATGACGGCACTGTCAGGGTATTCAAAGGCTACCGTATACAGCACAATGATGCCAGAGGTCCTGCCAAAGGCGGCATCAGGTTCCACCCTGACGAAACTGCTGACACGGTTCGTGCCCTTTCCATGTGGATGACATGGAAATGCGCAGTTGTCGATATACCTCTCGGCGGAGGCAAAGGCGGTATCGTATGCGATCCCAGGATCCTGTCGGAGCGCGAACAGGAGCAGCTGTGCCGCGGCTATGTGCGCCAGTTGGCCCGAAATATAGGTCCCAACAATGACGTGCCTGCTCCAGACGTCATGTCGAGTGCCAAGCACATGCTCTGGATGCTGGATGAATATGAAACCATCCATGGCGGCAGATATCCGGGAACCATCACCGGCAAACCGGTAGGCCAGGGAGGATCTCTCGGAAGAACTGAAGCAACAGGCTTCGGCGTGATCTATGTTCTCCGCGAGGCCCTCAAGAGACTGGGTATCAAGCCTGAAAACACTTCTGCAAGCATCCAGGGATTCGGCAATGTTGCCCAATACGCAGCCAGGATGTACAGCCAGCTCGGTGGAAAGATCATAGCCATCTCCTGCTGGGACAATACGGACAAGAAACCGTATACTTTCCGCAAAGCAGACGGTGTCGATGTGGACGAGCTCGTATCCATCACGGACGCTTTCGGATCAATAAACAAGGAAAAGGCAAAGGAACTGGGCTATGAACTCCTGGACGGGGAAGCATGGATCGAACAGGATGTGGATATCCTCATACCGGCAGCTTTGGAAAATCAGATCACTTCTGAAAATGTGCATAAAATAAGCAAACAGGTGAAAATAATAGCTGAGGCCGCCAACGGTCCGACTTCGACCGAGGCAGACAAAGTCATCAGCGACCGCGGCATATTCCTGATACCCGACTTCCTTGCCAATGCCGGAGGAGTCACCTGCAGCTATTTCGAACAGGTGCAGAACAACATGAATTATTACTGGGACAAAGACGAGGTGCTGTCCAAGCTTGACAGGATCATGACTGCCGCTTTCAACTCAGTGTATGACCTGTCCGTCGGCAGGGACCTCAGGATGCGCGATGCGGCCTATACCATCGCCATAGAACGCGTGGTCAGGGCTGTCAAGAGCCGCGGCTGGGCATGACTCAAGCTGGCATTATCCGGCTGATCACCATACCCGGACCTGACCTGTAAGGGATGAAAGCCTTGTCAATGTGAACGAAATTTTTCCCTGTTGGGCCTTTGTGTCATAAATGCACACTCCTATGCAAAGAATAAGCACGATCCGAAGCGATCAATTTTATTAAGGAGTGATGCATCATGATCGACAAAAGGATAGCCGCCGGTATCCTTCTTGCCGGAGTCATTGCATTGACCGGGACCGCCTCTTTCGCTGAAAGGGAGCCGGAACCGCAAGCTCCCCGCTTCAGGACGGAAAAGGTGCCGACATCTCCCGTGACCCGGGAACAGATAAGGGATCGGATCAAAACTGCACTCGGTAATCTCGTAAGAGACGAAGTCATCACGCAGGCACAGAAAGATGCGGTACTGAAGGCAATGGATGCGAAGTGGGAGAGCTTCGATAAGTGTGAAAAAGCAGGCAAGCCGGGCAGCAAATGTGAAAAGCCTGAAAACAGGCGGTACAAAGGCAAAAAGCAGGGAGTTCTGAAGGACCTGGTGAAGGACGGGACAATTACCCAGGAGCAAGCCGATGCAATACGGAAAGCAATAAAATCTGTATATGAAAGCATGAAAAAACCGGATCAGACCCGGTAAAAAAACACCGGACCCGCAAACGGGTCCGGTGTTATCAATATGGGCATCTCATAGAAAAATGATCATTGCACCAAATACGTGTGATCATCACACAAGGCACGTGCGTCACATCCAAATCCGGTAGTTGCCGCTGAGAGCCAGCATCGCGAAGAAATACAGGCAGTTGTCGTAATACCGCCTGACTCCGGTGCGGACAGGAGTGTTCCACAGCAATTCGACACATTTGCGCGAATTCTCCGTGTCATTCGCAGCCAGTGCGGCCATTGCGTTGGTCGCTACCAGTCCTACGGGATGCAGGGCCTTTTCCTCCAGCGGCGTGCCGTCAATGGCATATATGCGGTAATCGGCGTTTTCGCCCATCGGGGCAAAAAACGCCTGTATCCTGTCAGCCTGTGTCCTCTGCCATTCGTCCTTGCCAAACCATTCATAATCGAGTCCTATGTTGGCAGCTACCCTGTAGGAATCGCTGTAAAAGTGGTGATGACCGTATCCCCATGGCGCCTTGTGAGGCCTGCCGTCATATTCCGAATACTCGGGGGCAAGCCCTGTCACTGGATGGCAGGCCTTTCTAAGGAACTGTCTGCTGGCTTCGGCTGCTTCCTTCCAGAACTCGCTGTCCTCCGGGTTCCCCATTAGTGAAAACAGCTCATAGAAATGAGGCAGGTGATACGACGGATCCGTAAATGGGCTTTCCGGAACAAATTTGATCAATTTCAGGGTCGGTTCCCACATCGGGTCCCCATTACCATCTTCACCCTTATGGACGCACTCCCTCAATATGTCCCTGGCCTGCCTGCTGTAGTCGAACGGCTCCGGCCCGTCTCCCCAGCGCTTCGACGCAAAAAGCAGCGCCATGGCAAAATACTCCTCGCCATCCGGCGCGGGCCCCTGGAACCGCCTGGTCCCGTCCGAATTCAGCGACCATGCGAAATATCCTTTATACCTGCCGGAACGGTGGAGCATATACGTATATGTCCACTTCCAGATCCGGTCGAACTCCTCCTTTTTGTTCATCTGCACACTCATCATCATACCGTAGGACATGCCTTCCGTGCGCACATCGTTGTTGCCCGTATCCAGTATGTATCCCATATCATCGCCGACGGGCCAGTAAATTTTTGTGTTCTCATCGCCGTAGAACAGCTTGTTCCAGGTATCCTCCACCCTGTTCCGGATCTCTTCCTCATCGTATCCGAACTCTTTAAAAACATTCCTGTACTGCCCGGTATAAAATGCTCCCTTCATTCTCTCCATCCTCCGTTCAGACAAAAACAGCCCATTAGAGAACCAGGGCCATTTTTATGAATTATGTGATTATATAATCATGTCATCCTATTTCCGAGGATATGTCAAGTTCGACTTTATCGTCACCGATCAGCAGGGGGATGCAGATGGTGGTCATTTTGCTCTGAGAGATCCTGATGTTTTCCCCTATCAGTAGCGACGGCGGGGTTATGTCGATATGTATGCCTCTGTTGTAAAGTATGGTCGCGGCATTTCCCATGATCATGTTGGCCAGTTCAGAAATGGCGCTCTTGGCCATATCATCCAGTTCCGTCACAGGCATGCCCATCATCATACTGGAAGCCAGCCTTAAACCAAATTCCCTGCGCATCGAAAAATTCGCCTGACCGCGAATCTTGCCCGTAAGGCCCACCATTATTACGATATCTTCACTGCTGTATGGTGAGGTTTTAAGATAAACCTTGCCCAGTTTCGCTTCCATCGATGCTATTTGCCTGAATACTGCCTGACTTGCTTCGATAAATGGATTAATATACTCTATATTCATGTATAAACCTCACAATGTGTAAAATTCAGCGTCTGCTGTACTATAAGTATTCTATATCTGATAACAAAATCCTTCCTTTATGCAATTTTTTCGCAATTTTTTGACAAAATACTGCATTCCATCACCTAATTATGTCTTTTAATTTTAGATGATTATGCTGATTAATGCAAGTACCGCAGAAAAAACTCCGGTAAACAGTATACACTCTCCGCCTTTTTGTCGTCTTCCCCATAGCACGACAGCCATACGGGGTCCCTGGCGATGGCGTCGTTCCCCTTATTGCAGTTCATCAGCTTTTGGCTCTGGGCTTGAATGCAACAGCCGCCAGGTATGAAAAGAAAACCGCAGCAGCCACACCGGCGGCAGTAGCTCTTATACCACCTGTGAAAGCACCAAGCAGACCATATTTGTCGACATCCCTGAATGCACCTTTGGCGAGGCTGTAGCCGAAGCCCGTCAGCGGTATAGTGGCTCCGGCACCTCCCACATCCACTATACCCTGATACACCCCCAGCGCTGTCAGCACCACTCCCATCGAAACAAACAGGACCAATATCCTTGCAGGTGTCAGCTTCGTCTTATCTATTAGCACCTGCCCTGCTGAGCAGATAAGTCCTCCTATGGCGAACGCGTTCAGATACTGCATAACTGTCTCCCGCATCACTGATTCACTCCTTTTGTATTTTCTATCGCGACTGCATGGGCTATGCATGGGATAGTCTCTCCCTGCTGGACACTGGTAGGGCTCAGTAATGCTCCTGTTGGCACGAAAAGGATCCTGTTCAGTTTCCCTTTTTTGAGCCTGTCATACAAGAAACCGGCAAAAACTGTCGCCGCACAGCCGCACCCGCTTCCTCCTGCATGCACGTCCTGCTTCGAATCGAAGATCATAAGCCCGCAGTCATTCAGCAACTTGCTTATGCGTATCCCGTTCGAGGAAAGCAGATCTTCTGTTATGCGCTTGCCTACCTTACCCAGATCACCGGTCACTATCATGTCATAATAGTCCGGAGACAGACCTGTATCCTCGAAATGAGCATATATGGTGTCAGCAGCGGCCGGTGCCATTGCAGCACCCATGTTATTCTGATCCTTTATTCCCATATCCACTATCTTACCGGTGGTAAACCTGGTAATATACGGCCCGTCGCCTTCTGCCGACAAAATGATGCCTCCCGAGCCGGTCACTGTCCACTGTGCTGTTGGATGCCTCTGGGATCCCAGCTCCAGCGGGAATCTGAACTGCTTCTCTGCCGAGCAGAAGTGGCTCGATGTGAGACATGCCACATTGAAGGCAAATCCTCCCTCTATCAGAGCTGCCCCCAGCTGCATAGCCTCGCCGATGGTCGAGCATGCGCCATAAATACCATAAAAGGGTATATTGGATTCGCGTATGCCAAAGTTAGCTGCAATACACTGGTTCAAAAGGTCGCCGGCAATGACGAAGTCCAGCGCATCCATTGCCATGGAGGCTTTGGAAACAACTTTGGCGAGCACCTCCCGCATGAATTTACTCTCTGCTTTCTCCCAGCTTTTTTCGCCCCAGAATTCATCATCTACGGCCTGGTCAAAATAATCGGCGAGAGGACCCTTTCCCTCTTTGGGACCGACAATGGATGCAGTTGCAATTATCGAGGGAAATTTCTGCAGTTGAGACGTCTGTTTCCCTGCTTTTTTCTCCAACATTCATGCTTCTCCTTTGCTGCGAAATGGTACCTGCAGATTATGCCCCTGCTGGCTTATGATATATCGTGCGCGTCAGGGCATCAGTGTTTCAGCAGATAACGGAATATCCCGGCGATGATGGACATTGAGATCCCATATACCAGGACAGGACCGGCTATCAGAAACATCCTGGCGCCAATCCCCAGGACATATCCTTCACTTTTGTATTCTATTGCAGGAGATGCAACAGCATTTGCAAACCCTGTGATTGGTACTATTGAGCCTGCTCCTGCGAATTTACCCAGATCATCATAAAGGTTCAGCGCTGTCAGCGATACACCAAGAAATATCATGACTATAGATGTGAGCGAAGATGTGACCTCCTGGTCCAATCCCATCTGCTTGAAAGAATTCATGAAAAATTGTCCGATCATGCAAATGAAACCGCCTACTACAAATGCCCGCAATGTATTCCTTACTGTTTTGGAATTCGGGGACACCTTATCGACATATTTTCTGTAATCATTCTTTGTCATAATATGCTGCATCGTCTGTCCACTCCTTTGATGGCAAAACTTACGCCGGATGCCATGTTCTTTGCATCAGAGATACACCTTACTGGTGGCGGATATACCCTCATGTTCATCACAAAAACCCCTTTGGAAGGGATCTTGCTGCTTTTGGCCGATATCATCAGCCATATCACAGCAGCTAGGATGATGATCAGAAGGATCGCAAACAATATCTTGTACCTGCTCAAAACAATCAACATTCCATACACTCCGATTATCATTATTTTATTTTTATTATTGGATCATTAGAGAAAAGTATGCAGAAAAATAATTCTATTCTCAGCCGGACCACATCAGGCAGAAATTTTACAACATCCAAAACTGTGTATATTGCGTCTGCGTGTCAGCAACATATCATTGGACGCTTATCCGGTTGCGTATGTCCTCAAGGATCTTTTTTTCGATCCTGGAGACCTGTACCTGCGAGATGCCCAACATCCTGGCTATCTGGACCTGAGTCTTTTCCTTGAAGTACCTGAGTATTATGATTTGTCTTTCCCTTGGCTTCAATGTATCCATGATCTCCCTGAGGGCGATCCTGTCGATGATGTCCATTTCATCGTCATTGCAGCTATCGTTGATCTTGTCGATGAGCAGCAGTGATGAACTGTCTCCTTCACTTATGGGACTGAACAGTGATTCCGGCGAGTGTCCTGCTTCCATGGCCATCACAAGCTCCTCCATCGGTATATCGAGGCGCTGGGCCAGTTCACTGACCGAAGGTTCCCTTCCCAATTCCCTTATCAGTATCTCTTTTGTTATCCGCACCTTGTTGGACACTTCCTTCAGTGATCTGCTCACTTTTATGATACCGTCATCCCTGAGGAACCTTTTTATCTCTCCGATTATCATGGGGACCGCATACGTGGAAAATCTCACGTCGAAGGACGTATCAAATTTATTGATCGCTTTGATGAGTCCGATGCATCCTATCTGGAACAGGTCCTCGGTCTCGTGTCCCCTGTTCTGGAATCTGCGCACGATGCTCCACACAAGGCCAATATTGTTTTCGACAAGGATGCTCCTGGCACGCCTGTCGCCTTCCCTGGCCAGCAGGATGAGCTCTGTTGTGTCTTTTTCTTTATATGTGTCCTCTGCCATATACCCAAACTATCCCCCGTCTGCGAGATCATCATTGGTGCAAGTCATTATGTGAATTCATGGATTTTATTACATTATTGCCAATTTATTACTATCTTATGCAAAAAAATTATTTTCCCGCTGAACTGAATGTTTTGTAAAGGGTTACCGTCGTGCCTTCACCCGGCTTCGATCTGACCCTTACCATGTCCATAAAGCTCTCCATGACAGTGAATCCCATGCCGGAACGCTCCATTTCCGGTTTTGAAGTATACAGCGGCTGCATGGCCTGTTCTATGTCCTCTATACCCGCACCTTCATCGGATATCTCTATCTCGACACTTTTGTCATACTGGCGGCATACCATCGTGATGATACCGATCCTGTTCTCATATCCATGTATTATTGCATTCGTGACAGCTTCTGAAACGGCCGTCCTCACATCAGCCAGTTCCTCTATGGTAGGATCCAGCTGGGATACGAAGGCGGCTGCCACCACCCTTGCAAAAGCTTCATTGCTCGATTTGCTCAAAAACTCAAGTTTCATTTCATTAACAGGCTGCATCAGAATTTCTCCCCTTTAGATTCACTATAGCAAAGTGTATTTGGCCGTCATGCAGTAGAAAGCGCCCTGAGGGCATGGTCCAGTTCATCGTGTACGGACATGAGCTTCAATACCCCTGATATCTCGAGTATTTTTTTGATCCTCGTGTTCCTGCAGATGATCGCTGCCCTGCCTCCCAGCTTCCTGATATTCACATACCTTCCCACCAGCACGCCGATGCCGGAACTGTCCATGAAGCTGAGACCTGTGAGATCGAAAACCACATCTCTGGTAGTGGCCTTGATTAGTTCCCTTTCGATTTTGTTGCGGGCATATTCAGCGAAGTGATGGTCCAGTTCACCGGAAAAAGCTGCAATCAAAGTGGACCCTCTGTTCGAAAATTTTATTTCCAATACTATCCCTCCGAAAATTCCATTGCGATACTGTATTATTCTTTAAGTATCTGGAATTTCCTTCAAAGAATATTGGGAACATTTGTAGTATTGGCGTGATTTTTTATGCCGATTTTTGACATGCCTGATTTGGCCCGTTCTTCTGCTGGGTCATCTGTTTGCCGGGTCATTTTGCTGCCCCGGTTCTCTTTGCCTCCAGACCCGTCTGTCCTTCCCTGTGTTTTTCAGCTATCCTGTCAAGCTTCCTCAGCCTGTGGTTCACACCTGACTTTCCAAGGGGAGGGTACAGCAGCTGACCCAGTTCCGTCAGGCTCAGATCCTTGTGCTCCAGCCTAAGCTCCGCTATTTCCCGGAGACTTGCCGGAAGCTTGTCCAAACCGATATTTGCAGCAATATAGCGGATGTTCTCCACATGTCTGACCGCAGCATTTACAGTTTTGCTGAGATTGGCAGTCTCGCAGTTCACAAGCCTGTTCACATTATTGCGCATGCCTTTGAGGATACGTACATTTTCCAGCTCCATCAAAGCCCTGTGGGCACCGATGATATTCAGGAAGTCCACTATGTTTTCCCCTTCCTTCAGGTATGTCACATAGCTTCCCTTCCTGGTGATGGTCCTCCCGTTCAGTCCGTACAGGCTCATCATACGTCTGAGTTCATCTGCCTGTTCACTGGTCCTGGAGGTCAGCTCCAGGTGATATGTTTTTTCCGGATCGCTTATGGAGCCGCCGGCAAGGAATGCTCCGCGCAAAAACGCCTTGACGCAGCATGGGATTTGTTCATCTGTTTTCCGGGTCAGCACCAGCTCACACCGATCATCGTCCACCACAGCAGTTATACCGGTCTTTTCCAGCAATACATCCGATCCTGATACAGAAGTTATATAAAGCATATAGGATACGTGTTTTTTGAGCTTTCTGCTTTTTCGTATGGTTACTTCAGGAACGATGCCGCAGTGCTTCCTTATGCTGCTGTATATCCATCGGGCAAAAGCAGCATTCTCTGTAGTGATCCGTATATTGAAACCGTCACCAGGCACCGGTGCTGCCACGCCATTGAGCCATACCACTGCAGCAAGCTCCGACAGCACACAGCATTCATTCATATTTTCCAAACGACATAATTCGTTTTTTACAGATGACGAAAATGACAAAAAACACACCTCCTGTCCGACACATGGTCAGCGCTCCAACACGTGCTCTGTATATGCCCGGAGTACCTCCGCCACGCTCCACGCCTGTGCAAAGCAGCCTCTTGGCATCAGTGGCTCATTGCCGTCAAATATCTCGGAAATACTGCCAAGACAGGCATGCTGCATGTGATCGATAAACGGCTCTGTGAACGCTCTGGGCATATCAGCATAAACAGGCTCCCTGCCGAATGTCCTGGAGAAAGCAGTTATGAAATGACCTGTCAGCCAGGGCCATACGGTTCCCTGATGATAGGCGGAATCCCTCTCGAACCTGTCGCCCAGATAGTTTCCCCTGTAATTCTCCGAGTCCTGTGAGAGCGTTCTGAGTCCATATGCCGTATATAACTCCCTCCAGACCTTTTCCACCACCATCCGTGCCATGGATCCGTCTATTACAGGCCAGGACAGGCTCACGGCCAGGATCTGGTTGGGTCTGACGCTCTTATCCCTGCTATCGTCATTTACAACGTCATACAGGTACTTCCCTTCTTCATACCAGAAAACCCTGGCAAAGCTTTTTTTCACACCGTCAGCAATTTTCCTGTACCTGTCTGCATCAAGTCCGATTGCTGCGGATACATGCTGCATCACCTTCAGCGCATTGTACCACAGTGCGTTTATCTCCACAGCCTTCCCATGCCTTGGCGTGAATACCGTATCTCCAGCTTTTGCATCCATCCATGTCAGCTGTGTGTTTTCATTGCCGGCAGTGATCAGCATGTCCTCGTCCATGCGTATATCGTGGAGAGTGCCGTTGATATAGCTGTCGATTATCTGCTGCATGGAACTGTATAACCTGCTTTTGATCAGGTCAATGTCGCCGGTTTTTTCTAAATACTTGCTGATTGCCTCAAAATACCACAGGGCGGCATCAACAGTATTATAACCCGGCTCGCCGCCTGCGTCAGGGAACATGTTCGGCACCAGGCCATGTCTGACATATCTGCTGTATGTCACAAGTATATCAGCCGCATCCTCGTATCTGCCTGTTGACAATGCCAGTCCCGGCAGTGAGATCATTGCATCCCTGCCCCAGTCGGTGAACCATGGATATCCGGCAAGGATGGTCCTGGAGCCGGTGGAGCTCCTGTGCACGATAAAGTGGTCCGCGCTTCTGACCAGGGCCCGGTGGAAATCATCACTGCAACCTTTGGTAAGCGATTCTATCCTTTTCTTTTCACTCTCCATTACAGACCGGCCATAGGAAACATCTATATAAATGTCTGTTCCTCTGCCTTCATGTCTGTACTTGCACGCATCCGTATGCGCATATCCGCCTTTGTCTGTATGCCTGGCCGCATCAGCGATCCCTCCTGATGAAGCATCCGTCTCTCCACACCCGACAGTACAGACGAAGTAATAGCTGGTATCACTGCCTGCTTTTGCCCTTATCCTGAAAATGCCGGGTATATAATGGTCTTCATGGGCATGCAGCCCTCTTTCCCTCTCCACAGGATAAAACATGCCTTCAAACCAGCAGTCCCCGACAGCCTCGTAACTGCTGCCGCAGCACCCGATCAATATCCTGTGATCAGTATCATAAGGCTGTATGATCGTATGATCGTTCCCGGGCTTCTGGGTGAATCTCATATGATATTTGGAGGAATCGCCATGGTAATCCCTGAAGTTCACCAGCGGAGCCACCCTGACTTCGGCATCGTCGCAGCCTGTCCTTATCCGGTAACGGATCACCGCAGTGTTTTCACCGTAGACAAGGGACACCGTCTTTTCCAGCAGTGTATCACCGAAACCATAAGTGAAGACAGGCAGCGGGTCCAGTTCAAAAGATGTCTGCAAAAGATACCCTGCATTTATATAATTCCCTGTGGAAAATGATGAAAGACTGATTTCCCTGCCATTTATCACTACTGTCTCATGCAGTTGTGACAGTATAAGGTGTCTTTCGATCGGCGGCTCCAATGAAGCAATCAGCAGTCCGTGATATCTGCGGCTGTTGGCTCCGATGACCGTCGAGGAGGAAAATCCACCTATGCCGTTGGTAAGGAGCCATTCTCTCTCTATGCCCCTGTCAAAGCTGCTCCATTCCGATTTTCCGAATCTCACACGCCCACCCTCCTTCTATACCTCAGAGCACCGAAGTTGTTCCCGTTCCT
>DGEE01000007.1:36214-40055 GCA_002385815.1 Hungateiclostridiaceae bacterium UBA3934 | reverse complement strand
CAAAGTTGAATATCGATATGGTCGCTATTGAGGATTTCGACAGTGCGAAAATAATTCTCCAGAATCCGCCCTTCATACTGCAGCCGTCAATTACGGCAGCCTCTTCTATCTCCTTCGGGAATGTAGCCATAAAGCCGCTGAGTATGAAGATGGAAGTGGGCAGAGCAAATGCAACGTAGGGCAGAACGAGTGATATGTGTTTGTTCAGCAGCCCGATCTTGTTGAATACCATGAACAGCGGGATCAGAGTAGAGTGGATCGGTATCATCACTCCTATGAGAAACAGGCCCATTACAAAGCCCGAGAGCTTCCATTTGAATCTTTTCAGTGCAAATGCCGCCATCGATGCAACAACTATGGTCACACCCACCGAAGTGAACGATACCATCACCGAATTGAAAAAGCTGGTCCCTATTTTCCCTGATACCCATGCAGTTGCATAGTTGTCAAACTGGAAAGACGGTATGACCGACCATGGATCGATGAACATTTCGGTGTCAGTTTTCAACGAGTTGATAATGAGCCATAAAAGCGGATACAGGTACGTCAATGACACCAGTGACAATACAGCTACAGTAATCGTTTCCTGTATCGGTCTGGCTTTCCTTTTCGGCAGCGTTCTTCCTTTATTCATATACAGATCCATCTGTTAAAAACTCTCCCTTGCCAAAGATTGATACTTCAAACTTGTCAAAAGAACCGGCGCTCCAGTTCTTCAATAGAACTGGACTTCTTCCGATTTGAACAGCCTGTTCAGCAGCACTGTCACGATCAGGCACATACACAGCAGGACTACGGCAATAGCACTGCCATAACCGTACTGCATATCCCGGAAGGATTTATAGTACAGGTAAAGTGCCATGACCTCGCTGGAGTGGTTCGGACCGCCGTTGGACATAACATATATAAGGTCAAAATAGCGCAGTGATCCCGTAGCGATCAAAACCGTATCAATGCCTATAATAGGCCGTATAAGCGGCAAAGTTATGTTCCTGAATCTTTGCCACGAATCAGCTCCATCTATGGTAGCCATCTCCATCAGACTGGGCGGTATGTTTTCTATGGCAGCCAGGTAGATTATCATATGGTAGCCGATAAACTGCCAGCATATGACCACCATGATACATCCCAGCACCGTTTTCTGGTCGGCAAGCCAGAGTCCTGTATGGTTCTCGAGCCCGACGGCAATGAGCAGCCTGTTGATAAGACCAAATTCAGCATTGTATATGAATGACCACAGAAGACCGACGGCCACGCTTGCCAGTATGTTTGGCATGAAGAAAACAGTCTTGAAATATCTCTTGCCTCTGGTCACGCCTGATATGGCCACTGCCAGAAATATCGCAAGCGGCACCTGTATAACGATGGACAATACCAGCAAAAGCAGTGTGTTGTTCAGGCTTGTGCTGAATATTTTATCGATGGTGAAAAGCTGGACAAAATTGTTGAAGCCGATAAATCGTCTGGAATCCACCAGGCTCCATTTGTGAAAGCTGTAATATACGGTACTGAACACTGGCACGGCCACTATCCCCAGGTAAATGAGCAGCGCCGGCATCAGAAAAAGCAGTATCGATTTTTTGTTTCTGATCATCGAATCCATTTCATGTCTCCTTATGTAAAGCAAGATTTGGCGGTCAGGTTGCCCTGACCGCACTCATCTCATTCACACAGCCCTGCTAGTCCTCCCTGTTCTGCTCGGTGAACTGCTGCAGAGCTTTGAAGGATTCCTCTACTGACTGACCTGCCGTGATGGCCTGGATGGTGTTGTTGTATTCGTTTCCTATGGTAGCTCCGAGACCTACATCGTAGAACACGAACAGCTCTTTCATGTCCTTGAGCAGTTCTCCGACTTTCATCGCCACAGGATTCACCTTGTCCGGATCCGGTTCGATATTTGTGGCCACCAGGTTGCCCGCTTCACTCAGCTTGGTCTGTATCTCGGGATCTGAAATAGTCTTGATGAACTCAGCAGCTGCATCCTTGACATTGGATTTTGCAGCTATGGCAAAGCTCTGGTCGGGCTGGCCGAGCCATGTGTCAGCATTGCCTTTTCCTCCGGTTATTTCGGGGAATTTGCACACGCCCAGTTTATCCTGCATATCCGTATACAACTGCTGGATAGCCCAGCTTCCCATGACCAGCATAGCGGATTTGCCAGCTATGAAGTCGGCCTGTGCAGGGTCATTGTCAAGGGCATTGAAGCCTTCGGGGAATGCTTTCATATCCACCAATTCCTACATGATCTTGCCCGCCTCGATAAACGCAGGATCCTCCCATGAGCCTGTTCCGTTGTAAACCTTGTTGTACGGTTCAGATCAGCCGACCCTGTTCACAACCAGCTCGCTGAACATCGCACCTACCCAGGGAGCTTTGTTTCCAAGTGCAAACGGTGTGATGCCATTCTCATTGAGGACATTGATGATGTTCTTGAGTTCGTCGAAAGTCTTAGGCTCCTTCAGGCCATATCTGTCAAATATCTCCTTGTTGTAGAAGAGACATACGACCGTCTGCGTCGTCGGCAGTGCATAAACTTTTCCGTCAAACTCCAGCGGCGTATAGACACCGGGTACATATCTGTCCTTCCATTCCTTGTCGCTGTTCAGCTTGTCGGTCAGGTCATACACCTTACCCGCTTTCACGAAGGGTTTCAGGAAGCCTGCCGCCCATGTGTTGAACACATCAGGAACTTCATTTGCCGCCATTTCTGCAGCGATCTTTGTCTTGTACTGCTCCTGCTCTGTGAATACTACTGTCGCAACAGCATTCATGTTGTTCTTCTTATTGAACAGTTCAACTGCATCCTTGATGATGACTGAGTTGGGATCTGTCTCGATTCCCCAGCAGGAAATCTTCACTTCGGTTTTCTTGCCGGATACACCTCCTTTGTTATCGGAAGTGCTGCCACATGCAGCCAGGAATGTGAACATGATGCTAACGCAAAGAAGCATGACCAAGATCCTTTTCATACGAATACAATCCTCCTTTTAAGAAAGTCTAGAGTACTCCAATAAAATTGTAATACAGATAAGCCAGAAGGAAATGCCACAATATTAACTGTAACCTTGAAAAAATTAACTTCTGTTCTGAAAAGCTGTCTCGGGAGGTGTCTTCCTGGCGGGCAGAACAGCACTGACGCACGTGCCTTTGCCCTTGACTGATGATATGAAAAGCCCGCAGCTGCTTCCATAATACATTTTTATCCTTCTGTCGACATTGATCAGACCGATATGTGTATGCATGTCGTCCTCGGAGCAGTCGGCCTTCTTTATGCGAACTTTTGTATTGCCGGCGGAAACCGGTGATTCTGCCTGATATTCTGTGAAAAGCCTGTTGAGATGATCGACTTTTTCTTTCTCGATGCCGACCCCGTCATCACAAATCGTCATGATCACATTGCCATTTTCCAATCTGCCACTGATACTGATGTGCCCATTGTCCAGTTTGTCCTCAAGTCCATGGACGATCGAGTTTTCGACGATAGGCTGAAGTATCAGCTTCGGTATGATCATTTGTCCGATCTCCTGACTGATATCGATGGAAGCATTGACCCGGTCTCCATACCTGAAATTCTGTATCTTGAGATAGTTGGTGATATTTTCTATCTCATCGTTCAGCGTTACAAAGTCATCTCCGCTTATACTGGCCCGCATCAGGTCTCCAAGAGCTTTGACCATGTCACCTATTTCAGGGACATTCCTGGTCCTGGCCATCCAGTTTATTGATTCCAGTGTATTGTATAGAAAATGGGGATTGATCTGAGCCCGCAGTGACTTCAGTTCTGCTCTCTGTTTCAGATACTGCTCCTGGTATACCTCCTGTATAAGCTTCTGGACTTGTG
>DGEE01000007.1:33779-35906 GCA_002385815.1 Hungateiclostridiaceae bacterium UBA3934 | reverse complement strand
CTGTCGGATATCCTGAGCGACAGAAGCAGCGACAATATGCAGCTCACGCCACAAACGCCCAGAATCCAGTATCTGAGCAGTATTATGTCTCCCTCGTACTGCTCGGTAGGTATGATGGCTATCATTTTCCACAGCCCGTTATTTATGCTCCTGGATGCGATATAACTGGAAGCCCCGTCTATTTCAGTGGTGATGAAGCCACCATCCAGACTGTCCACCGTAAGTCCTGCAGCAACACTGCTTATCAGCTTGTCCAGCTTGCTCTTGTCCTTGTGCGATATGATCCTTCCGTCAGAATCGGCAATAAGTATATCGCCGCTTTTGAATAGATCGGTTTTCTTATATATTTCATGGAGTGAATTTTCACGGATCAGTATCATCTCATATCCTATGAGCTCCTGGTCGACAATGCTGTTGATAGCCCTTCCGACTCTTATCGTCTGGGACCAGGGGTTTGTCCCGAACCACACGGCACTGCCTTTATTCTCCTCCAGGATTCGCTTTTCCGTTTCGCTGATCTCTATGGTGACAGAGCCGGGATTGACATAATAAACGGTGCCTGACAGCGATATGACCTGTGCGGCGGCAATATCCAGATACAGCGGCACGAATCCCTTAAGCTGGTTGTCTATGGCTCTTTCGACCCTGATCTTCTCATATTCGTCCTCAATACCAAGATTAGCTTTCCTCAATGCTTCCTGGATCGTCATATTGGAAACGATCTGAAAAGAGACCCTTTCTATTTCCCCGAGCTTCACATCGACATTTTCGCCCGTTTCCATCAGTATATCGCTGGTATACTGCTCAGTTTTCTGCCTGAGAAGTTGCTGGGATGTGTAGTATGAAGAAATCCCTATTGTGATGACGGGCAGGATAATCAGCGCCAGAAATGACATAAGGAGCTTATTGCGTATAGGCATATCTCTGAATCGGATCATAATAACCTGTCCTCTTTACTTTGACAGCAGGCAGTGCCGGCACCTCTTCACAAATCCGACTGCTGCTGAAATATGAGCTTTTCCCTGTATTCCGAAGGGGTCATCCCGAAATATTTCCTGAAAACCTGGCTGAAATACCCCGCATCTCTTATGCCGACCATTTCGGCTACCTCATATGCCTTCATATCAGGGTCGCTCAGCATCTCACAGGCCTTTTGCAGCCTGATACGGGTCAGTATCTCAAGGAAGTTCTCACCTGTTTCCTTTTTGATCAGTCTGCTTAAATAAATATGATTCATATATACATGCTGGGATACACTGGTCAGAGTTATATCATTCATATAATTCCTGGTGATGTAATCGATCACTTGTCTTATGACAGCATTTCTGACAGGATATGCAGGCTGTTCCTCACCAGGATCGGCCCCGTCTTCTGCCGGTTCCTCTGCCTCTCCGATATCCAGCTTTTTCAACTTCACAGCATTGCGAACTATATCCTGCATACAATTGATCTGATGCAAAACCTTTTCCTTCTCCAGTCTTTCCTATTCTTCCTTTTCGATCTGTTTTTTCACTTTCAGGACCGTTTCGATTATCTCCTCAGGATCTGAAGGCTTCAGGATATAGTCGATGGCTCTCAGCTGGATCGCAGTCTGGGCATAGCTGAAATCCTGATAGCCGGTGAGGAGTATGCTTTTGATATCCGGCACTATCTTCCTCGCCTCTTCGATCAGCTTCAGCCCGTCCATCCCTGGCATCTTTATGTCCGTAAGCAGGATGGAGGGCATTTCAGATCTGACAAGCTCCAGTGCTTCGATACCGTTGGCTGCCGCTCCTGCAAGCTCAATACCGTAATCGCACCACGGTATGCTTCGAAGGCCCTGTCTGATCAAAAGCTCATCATCTGCTATGACCATCCGTATCATATCCCACCACCAGAAAATTGAAATGGATACTTACCAATACAAGTATACTATAATGCACCCTATGTATACAACCTCTGCGGTGTACCGCCGTATCTGCACCAGTTGCCACAGCTTGATATGGTCAGGTGCATCTGATATACTTTCAATACCGACAATAATAACCATCGATGCGGGGTGTTTTCCATGAGTATAGGCAAAACCTGTCAGGATGTGAAATCAGCTGCAATAAAGCTGGCAGCATGTTCCACTGATATAAAGAACAG
>DGEE01000007.1:32180-33571 GCA_002385815.1 Hungateiclostridiaceae bacterium UBA3934 | reverse complement strand
GCAAACCAGGAAGACCTGAGGAGAAGCGAGGCAGAAAATATACCGATGCCGCTTATCAAGAGACTCAGATTCGATGAGTCCAAACTCGACGATGTCATATCGGGTATAAACAGCCTTATAGCACTGGAGGATCCGGTGGGCAAAACCATGGCAGCGACTGAGCTGGATGAGGGCCTTGAGCTTTTCAAAGTCACCTGCCCCATAGGAGCGATAGCCGTAATATTCGAATCACGGCCTGATGCACTGGTGCAGATATCGACGCTTTGCCTCAAAAGCGGGAACGGTGTTCTTTTAAAGGGAGGCTCTGAAGCTATCGAGACGAACAGAGTGCTGGCCCGGATCATAATCTCCGCCTCGGAAGCCGCAGGAATACCCGGTGGATGGTGCAGTCTTCTGGAAACCAGGTACGAAATAAAAGAGCTCCTGAAGCAGGACAGGTACGTGGATCTGATAATACCCAGGGGCTCAAATGAATTTGTCAGATACATAATGGATAATACAAAAATACCTGTCATGGGCCACGCAGACGGTATTTGCCACTGCTATATCGATCCCTCTGCCGACCTGGAAATGGCTCTTGGCATCGCCATAGACTCAAAAGCACAGTATGTGGCAGTCTGCAACGCACTGGAAACGCTGCTGGTCCACCGGGATATCGCAAAGTCTTTCCTGCCCATGCTCAGGAAGGCATCAGATGAAAAGAACATAGAATTATTCGGTTGCAGTGAAACAGCTTCAATCATCGATGTAAGCCCTGCAACGGAGGATAGCTGGAGGACGGAATATCTGGATTACAAGCTGTCCGTTAAAGTCGTCGGAAGCCTTGAGGAAGCGATAGATCATATAAACACATACGGTTCAGGGCATACCGACAGCATAGTCACAAATGACAGGGAAACCGCCGCCCGCTTCATGTCCCTGGTCGATTCAGGCAATGTTTTCTGGAATTGCTCCACCAGGTTCAATGACGGTTTCAGATACGGCCTTGGAGCGGAGGTGGGCATCAGTACAGGAAAGCTCCATGCCAGGGGTCCTGTGGGGCTGGAGGGCCTTGTGATATATAAGTACATGCTGCTGGGTAACGGGCATATAGTGGCGGACTACGCCGAAAAAAGAAGGACATTCACTCACAGGAAGCTTGACAAAGACTTTCAGATTTAATAAAGACCTGTCTCTTCAGAAGTTCAAATGATTTTCCTGTCCTGCTGCAGCCGGACATTTCAGCTGGCTGCAGCTATTCATTTTCAGACAGCCGTCATCCAAATAAGAATCGAGTATGGAACATTACCGCCTGTTTAACATAATATAAACATAGGCGGCGGTTTTTCCCGCCACATCAGCACAAAGGGGATCCCACACAGGGGAAATACCTTCGACTCCCTGCATCATAA
>DGEE01000007.1:22084-31925 GCA_002385815.1 Hungateiclostridiaceae bacterium UBA3934 | reverse complement strand
AGATCACAGGATCTCTGAAGAGGGTTCGGAGCAATCGGTGCTTCCGGACAGACTCTCTCTCATGCGTGAAATCATCACGACCATATCCAATTTTATGCCTCAGACAAGAAGCGGCAGCTTCAGCAGTGCATTCGAGCAGGGTATCCGCTTCAGCAGCGCTTACAGGGAGCTAAAAAGGCATGTAGGAAGCATGAACAGGAACTCCCCTGCCGAAGAGGATATTTTCAGATTCCTGAAGCTTCTGATGCCGGTGCTCGACATGCGTCAGAGGGTCTATATGGATAAGGTGGTAAGTATCATCGATATCCTGAAATCCTGAAATACTGGGCAATAGTAGCACCTTCAATCGAATTGCGGACTATTGCTGCATTTTCTCATGCAGCCGGCAACGAATATCCTGCACTCAAATACCTGTTGCTGTCCCCTCCCGGCCGATCCTGGCAACACACCTGGCCGTAACTGTAGCCCTGCTTAAGCGTGCTCACCCGAGCCACCATATCCTGACAAAAATTTTTTTAAAAATATTATTGACATCACCCGCATTATGTGATTATAATAAATTGTTTTTTGAGTTTAGTGATTCTAAACAAAATGTTTACTTATAGAGAATAATTTCGGCGGCCGCTGGAAATCGAAAGGAAAACAATGGTATGCAAATAGGCCACAAAATCAAAATGCTCAGGATCAAAAACGGACTGACACAGGAAGAGCTGGCAGACAGGAGTGAGCTCTCAAAAGGCTTCATTTCGCAGATAGAGAGGGATCTCACATCTCCGTCCATAGCAACACTCGTGGATATACTGCAGTGTCTTGGTACCAACCTGAGGGATTTTTTCAACGACAGCATCGATGAAAAAATCGTATTCACGAAAGACGATGCTTTCGTGAAGGAAAATGATGACCTTAAGCATGTGATCAGGTGGATCGTGCCTGACTCGCAAAAAAACCACATGGAGCCGATACTGCTGGAGCTGACCGCCGGCGGATCTTCTGAGCCGGATGATCCCCACGAGGGAGAAGAGTTCGGATATGTGCTGTCAGGAAGTGTTTTCGTCCATCTGGCAGGAAGGAAATACAGGGCGAAAAAAGGTGAGGCTTTCTACTATAAACCAAATTTCGTCCATTATATATCAAACGCCGGGAAAACAGAGGCAAAGGTATTATGGGTGTCCACTCCGCCCAGTTTCTGATTTACCGTGATAATCACCGGCTTATTTGACTATTTGGTATAAGGGGTATGCGAAATGTCAAAACACATTATCGAATTAGTGGATCTGGTAAAAGATTATGACGGTACTGAAGCTTTGAAGGGTATCAACCTGTACATCCGTCAGAATGAATTCATCACTTTCCTGGGTCCCAGCGGATGTGGGAAAACTACTACCTTACGTCTGATCGGCGGTTTTGAGAAGCCGACATCCGGCAAGATCATCTTCGAAGGTGTCGACATCACTGACATGCCGCCTTATAAAAGGAAGGTCAATACTGTTTTCCAGAAATACGCCCTGTTTCCCCATATGAATGTTTTTGAGAATATAGCATTCGGGCTCAGGATCAAAAAAACCGACAAAAAGGTGATCAGCGAAAAAGTCTCAAGGATGCTGAAACTGGTGAATCTGGAAGGCTTCGAAAAACGCTCCGTGGATTCCCTGAGCGGCGGCCAGCAACAGAGAGTCGCCATAGCGCGTGCACTGGTCAATGAGCCTGAGGTGCTGCTGCTGGACGAGCCTCTTGGCGCACTGGACCTCAAGCTCCGCAAGGAGATGCAGCTGGAGTTGAAAAGGATGCAGCAGCAGCTTGGCATCACCTTCATATATGTAACCCACGATCAGGAGGAGGCCCTGACCATGTCCGACACCATCGTCGTGATGCAAAACGGGACCATACAGCAGATCGGAACACCCGAGGACATATACAACGAGCCCAAAAACGCATTCGTCGCTGATTTCATAGGCGAAAGCAACATCATAGACGGTGTCATGCTCAGGGACTACAGAGTACGGTTCGCAGGTCATGAGTTCGATTGTGTCGACAAGGGCTTCGGTATCAACGAGGATGTAGATGTAGTCATCCGCCCTGAGGATATCAGGCTGGTGCCCAGGGATGAGAGTCCTCTGCAGGGCACAGTCAAATCGGTCATATTTAAGGGCGTCCATTATGAAATGCAGGTGGACGACCACAACGGATACGGCTGGATAGTGCACAGTACATCGATGGAACCGGAAAATACCGATGTCGGGCTGCAAATATCCCCGCAGGATATTCAAATAATGAAAAAGGTGTCGGCCATATGAAAAAGGGATGGATATCATATCCATATATACTATGGATGATAATATTTACTATCGTACCGCTTTTGCTCGTAATGTATTACGGCTTTACCAAAACGGAAAACGGTACGACGGTGCTTACTCCGGATAATTTCATCAGGGTCATGGAGCCCACATATCTTAAGGTGTTATGGAGATCTGTGTTGCTGGCACTGGTCAGCACTGTCGTCTGCTTTATCATAGGATACCCTGTGGCAATGATACTTGCCGGCAGGGATATTAGCAGGAAAAGCACACTGGTTCTGCTTTTCGTCATCCCGATGTGGATGAATTTCCTGCTGAGGACATATGCATGGATGACGCTGCTGGATCGCAAAGGTTTGATAAACACGTTACTGGGAGCATTGGGTCTGCCACAGCTGAATCTGCTTTACACCGATTTTGCAGTCATTCTGGGCATGGTCTACAATTTTCTGCCCTTCATGGTGCTCCCCATATATTCAGTCTTGAGGAAGATCGACAGGAGCCTGATCGAAGCAGCAGAAGACCTGGGTTCTGATACTGTCACAGTGTTCAGGAAAGTCATATTCCCCCTGAGTCTTCCCGGTGTCGTTTCGGGCATTACGATGGTATTCATGCCGGCTGTCACTACCTTTATTATCTCCAAGCTGCTCGGTGGAAGCCAGTATATGCTCATAGGCAACCTGATCGAGGACCAGTTCATGAGAGTGTACGACTGGAACTTCGGTTCAGCCGTTTCGATCATCATGATGCTGCTGATACTGCTGAGCATGGGTGTCATGGCCAGGTATGACAAGGAAGGCACAGGAGGTGGACTGTTTTGAAAAAGGCATTTGGCAGATTTTATCTGGTTTTGATATTCGCATTTCTGTATGCACCGGTACTGACATTGATCGTATTTTCATTCAATGATTCCAGATCCCGGGGCAATTGGGGCGGCTTTACTTTGAAGTGGTACAGTGCACTTTTTCGGGACAGACATGTCCTGTCATCGCTGTATTATACGCTCACCATCGCTTTGCTGTCGGCGCTGATAGCAACTGTGGCAGGTACAGCTGCAGCAATCGGGATACACAATATGAAGAAGATCCTCAAGTCATTTGTGATGAACCTGACCTATCTTCCTGTGATAAGTCCCGATATAGTGACAGGTATTTCGCTCATGATACTGTTCGTATTCGTCAGGCTCAACCTGGGCTTCACCACGCTGCTGCTGGCACACATAACGTTCAATATACCTTATGTCATCCTGTCTGTGCTTCCCAAGCTGAAGCAATTGAACAAGCATATGTATGAGGCGGCACTCGACCTGGGGGCCAAACCGCTCTATGCTTTTTTCAGGGTGATCCTTCCCGAGATCATGCCGGGCGTTGTGACAGGATTCCTGCTGGCTTTCACACTGTCGCTGGATGACTTCATCATTAGTTTCTTCACTACCGGGTCGGGAGTCTCCACTCTTTCCATCACTATTTATTCGATGGCAAGACTGGGTATCAATCCCAAGATCAACGCATTGTCGACACTGATGTTTATTGTGGTGCTCGCACTTCTGCTGATCGTAAACAAGCGGTCCTCTGCCAACAGCAAAAACGGGACCGCAGTAATGAATATATAATACAAAATAACACCGTGGATAAAGGAGAAATGGAAATGAAAAAAAGAATCGCATCATTTGCAGTGCTGCTGCTTGCAGTGGCAGTAATACTTACGGCCTGCGGCTCGCCGGGTACTGGCAAAGGTGACGGGTCGGAGAAGGTGGTCCTCAACGTCTTCAACTGGGGAGACTATATGTGTGATACCGTGCTGGAAGCCTTCGAGAAAGAGTATCCGCATATAAAGGTAAATTATGAGACATATACGACAAACGAGGATATGTATGTCAAGATCAAGACCGGTGGATCCGCATACGATGTTGCGTTTCCGTCGGACTATATGATAAAGAGGATGATCGATGAGGGCCTTGTGAAGGAAATCAACATGGACAATATCCCCAACTACAAGTATATTGATGACCAGTTTAAAAACCTTTCATACGATCCTGACAACAAATACTCTGTTCCTTATCTGTGGGGCACTGTGGGCATATTGTACAATAAAACCATGGTAACAGAGCCTGTCGACAGCTGGTCGATATTGTGGGATGAAAAATATAAAAAGCAGATCATCATGTCTGACAGTGAAAGGGACAGCATTGGCGTAACGCTCAAAATGCTGGGGTATTCCATGAATACTAAGAACATTGATGAGCTTGAGGAAGCAAAGCAGAAGATGATCGAACAGAAGCCACTGGTGCTGGCTTATCTCGTAGATGAGGCGAAGGACATGATGGTTGCTGAAAGTGCTGCCATGGCGGTCGTATGGTCAGGTGACGCTCTTATCGCCATGGGCGAGAACGAGAATCTTGCCTATGCGATCCCCAAGGAGGGCACCAACTACTGGTTCGATTGCATGGTGATCCCGTCGACAAGCAAGCATCAGAAAGAGGCCGAAATTTTCATAAACTTCCTGTGTGATCCCGAAATGTCCCTCAGGAATGTGGATTACATCGGTTATGCCACCCCCAACACAGAGACCATGAAAATGCTCGATCCGGAAGTCATCACCAATTCCACTGCTTATCCGGATCTGAACCAGTTGGAAAACTGTGAGATATTTGAATATCCGGGTGATGAGGTAAATAAGATATATAACCGTATCTGGACTGAAGTAAAGGCCAACTGACAGGATTATCCCGAAACAAAACGGGGCAGTGGATCTATCCGCTGTCCCGTTCTGGCACTTCAGGCGGAATAGAATTTACCGTATACGAAAAATTTCCCCACAAAAAAGCAATATCCAACCGGAGCAATCTGTTCTGAGAGACCGGAAAGAGCCGGAATATACACTATTACAGAAATAATGAAGATCAAAAACGGAATTATGTGCTTCTCTTTTCATCGATAAAGAAGTATAATGGAATCAGGTAATATCAAGGCATTATGAAAATATGCCTGCAAAACCGGAGTTGCTATGAAGATTGAAAGAATAGGCGATAACATCATTAGAGTGACAATAACATATAGTGACCTCGAAGAGAGAAATGTAGATCTGAATGCTCTGAATTACAACTCGCCTGCTGCTCAGGAGTTTTTCTGGGACCTTATGGAACAGGCAGAAGAACAACTGGGCTTCAACCTTACTGATTCTCAGCTGATAATAGAGCCGGTCCCCGATTCGGATGAAGGCTTCGTTATCAACATCACGAAAGTTGACGAGGAAGGCGAGTTTGAATCCATCCACAAATATATCAAAAACAGGATGAAGAAAAGTGACCTCCGCGTAAAGAGGAAGGCCAGGAGGGTCTCATCTCCGCTTTTGATATATACATTCAGATCGCTCAACGACATATGCGAGCTTGCGGACAGGCTGGACCTGCATTACAGCGGCGAAAGCACGCTTTACAGGTGCAGGGATGCCTATTATCTCACCCTGTTGAAAAGTGGCCTTCTTACACCCAGCATGAAGATGTTCGATATGATGCTGGCAGAATACGGTACCAAAATTTCAAACATCAATTTTATCGAAGGCTATTTGAACGAGTACGGTGAGATAATAATCGAAGGAAATGCGCTCGAAGTCCTGAGGGAATTCTATTGACAGACTGATCTGGCATAAGCGCTGTGATATTGCGGCTGCCGACGCACGTCTGCCTGACCTGAAACGCACAAGTGGTGTGCTGCTTATGGCACACCACTTGTTTTATTTTGCTTCTCGATTTTTGTACATTCCTATGAAGTGGATCATGTGTCCACAGTTGCCGGGTACCGGGCCTGGTCTGTTGAATTCCCGACATTGAGCCCTTCTGCCCTGCGTCACTTGTTCCTTTTATCCGGATCGATGCTGGGGCCAATCTGCACAATGGATGATTCGGCCTCATATGTATCTGTACTGATCAGTTCGTCGTTCCTGTACACCCTGACAGTTACCCCTTCTTTCCCGGGGTCCAGAACCACTTTCTCGCCTGGCTTCAGGTCCCTGTTCTCAACATAGTATACCGGCGGTGATGACTTCTGTACGATCTGGGTCCTTATAACGCTTTTGTCCGTCCTGTCATCGCGGTTGCCGGCGATCGCCACCGTCACGACACTTCCTTCTTTCACTGCGTAGATTGCCACTTCATTGTCGAAGGGATTTGAAAATTTGAGATCGTATGCATCCTCGGCGACCACCGCATCCAGTCCCGGCTCGATATAGTCCACGGCAAGTTTGTGGGACAGTCTTGTTATATTTTCAACTGGTATCCCTGCCTCAAGGAGTGCTGCGTACATCGTCGACGCCACCTGACAGAGACCCTCGTCAAAGAAAATGTCCGGCGCACCCGACAATATGGCCTCGACGAATGAAAACTCGCTGTCACCAGGAGCGTCGCCTTTCGGAGCAACCCTGATGCCGTTGATCGCCTTCACAGCCTCACCTATGCTGATTGCCAGTCCCTGGTACTTGACACTGGTCGAATATTCGCCCAGCACCACCTGTATCTCATCGAAATCCTTCATCGTAACATCTGCATAAACTATATCCAGAGCGTTTCCTTCCATGAGATCTATCTCACCGAAAGGATCAGATGAAAGCTGCTTGCGGATGAGCTCTACAGCATTATTGACATTCAGCGATATCCCGGGATCGTCAGGTATTTTTTCAATAAGCCCGTCCTTATAGAATATTCGCGCATCGACAGGAGCTTTGTTGATGTCATCGGAAAGCTCGATCAGCTTCATTCTCAGTTTGCTTTCATTGAAGTTTATGACAGGAGCAAGAACTGTGGTATGATTCCCGAAATGTGTACTGATCAGACGTGGAATGTCCCCGATCCCCTCCAGGGTCTTGAGCGGCTCTACCGTGGCCTTGCCGTCTACAAATGCTTCAATGCTCGTAAAAGGTATCTCGTATATTTTTCCGTCATCAGCCTTCAACCGTATATGCTGCGATCCGAATCTGGCTTCATAATCCGCTTTGATGGCTTCGGCAGCTTCTTCGTATCCTCTTGCCCCTATGTCCTGTCCGCCTGCATAAACATTGACCGGGATCTCCCTGCCTGAGGCATCAAATAAAACAGCAATCCCAACTGCCATTGCCAGCAGGCTTTGTACCAGTATGAGCGAAAAAATCAGCAGTTTGCTACCGGTTTTTTTCACAAGAAACAACTCCGTATGTTTTTTCTTTTGTTATCCGGATCCCCGGACATTATCAAAAAAGTATAAAGCACTCAGTACTTTATACTTTTCATTTTTCTCATGCCCTGTTGTTCATCACCAGCTCCACCAGCCTGCCTTTCTTCTTCGCCTCGTCGATCACTGCATCATCGATCTGCATTCCCTCGCTGATGATCACATTCCCTTCGCTGTCGGTTATGGTCCTGGTTGCATACCTGCCTTTCAGGTATTGTCTCTGTCTTTGCTCGAACAGGACCGATGCATCATCCCTGCTGTCACTCTCAGGCTGATCCGCAGCCTCCGGTATAATGGTCGCATCAGCAGTGGTCTCCGGTTCAGCTGTTTCGCTGACAGTAACTGCTGCTTCATCCAGCATGCCGGCCAGATCGTTACCTGCCGCTTCACCGAATATGTCTGTTTCTGCTGGCGGCACTGTATCCTGTGTGCTCTGTTGTCCTTCTATATCAAAAATATTTTTTTTTTCGGATTCAAAGGCCCCGTCGGAGGAACCGAGCTGTGAAGGCGTGTCAAGCAGTTTTGATTCAATATCCTCCGTCACGACCGTAAGGTTTTTGCCAAATGTTATGACCGAATCCCTGGGTATCAGGCGTATCTGCTTCTGTGTGATATCCGCTATGAACTCCAGGCCGGTTATCTTGCAGCCATCATTCTCATCTACATATATGTCACCGATCTCTCCTATCAGACTGCCCTTCTTGGTGAGCACCTTTGTGCCCTTTACTCTTATGTCATTCTGAAGGAGCTGTATCGCGGAAGGTATCTTACTGATATCTGTTATGACATCTTCATTCTCTATGGTCAACGCATATTCCCCGATACCCAGTATATCTTCCGTGGGTATCACCCTGGCACTGAATATCTGTATCCCGCTGTCGACAACAATATAGTCAATGGCACCTCTGTCAGCGTTTATTATGATGCTTTTGACTTTCCCGACCTCCATACCATCGGAAATGCTGATTATAGGCAATCCAAGGATTTTTTGAGTTTTTTTCATTTAAAAATACCCTCCTTAATATCGTAGCAGACCATATTGTCCGTCAAGCGCTCGTATCAGTCAGGCTTCTGATGATCCCATCTCTGGTCTGATCGTCCATCATGTCGCCATAAATATCATAATAGCTGTTAAGTATCTCCAGTGCCAGGTCCTGCTGTCCAAGTGATTTATACATGACGCATATATCGATTATTATCCAGAAGGTAAGTTCTTTTGGAGGCTTTTTGTCGAGAGCGTACATGAAATTCAGTATCGCTCCTTCGAAATCACCGGCTTCCTTGAGCCTGAAAGCCTCTGTTATGCATTCCCCGATGGTCATAGCTTCACTATCATGAACTTTGTTTTCTATACCCATTTTATCAATAATTTCTTCACTGTCAACAGATTTTTCTGTATTGCCCGCAATTACGTCAGTTATTTCACTGTCATTTTCCTGCAAATCTGTTTTTTCGTCACCATGAGCCACATAATTCAGATATATCTGTTCTATATAGCTGTCTCCGGCAACCGGATGTTCCTGGGTTTCAACAGCAGAGTCGGCCACATTATCTGTGTTCTGTCCGGTGTCAGCACCGATCAGCTGCCCATCCGTGTAAGCCGTCTCCTCCTGTGCAATGTCTGCATCATGGTCAGCTGCCTCAGAGGCAATCATATCATCAGCCGGGTCCAGGTCTGACGATGCGAGAGAATAAAGCTCAGCATCGAGGGCATACTCTTCACTTGGCTCTTCTGTCGACTGTCCGGTCTGATCCACTGCCGCCATGTCTTCAGTTATTTCTGCCACCGCGGCATCAGCGGTTTCAGGCATTTTTCCGGTGTCAGCAGCAGTACCCGCCGGCTCATCCCCGCCAGCTGATACAGCCGGTTCCTGCTTATCCAAAGCCGGATCCCCGGATGACACATCCTCTTCCTGTCCCTGAGCTGAGGCTGCGGTCTCCGCCTCAGAATCCTTATCTTCCTTTGCTTTATCAGACATGAAATAAAGTGCTCCGATCTGCTCCAGCACGGACTTCTCACGTGCGCCGCCATCGGCCTTGCCCTCATCGGTATCCTTTTTATCTTTTTTCGCAGGTTTTTTGTCATTCTTCCTGGTTTTTATTTTGGGTACGATGAGCGAGATCAATATGCTTAGTATCAGTACGATGATCACATATGCAATAAAAGCACCTATCGTTACCATTATAAGCACAGTCGGATCAGCTTTCTCCGTGTCCCCGCCTGACAGTGCGCTGAATATAACCGGCATGATTATCGCTGTGATCAGAGAAGCCAGTGTAATGGATGCGACAGTTCTGAAGTTCAGCACCTTGAGACGGTGGAATACTATCAGCAAAATGATG
>DGEE01000007.1:19051-21825 GCA_002385815.1 Hungateiclostridiaceae bacterium UBA3934 | reverse complement strand
GCTGATAACGCAGGCATTGCAGTTCATATTTCCGGGAACAATACAAAAGACGTTTCTGCAATAACAGAAACGTCTCTGATAACAGCCAATGAACCAGCTACATTTGATGGGTACTGCTCTGTTCATCCGCAACGGTGTTTTCCTTCGTGAGCAATACGGATCCCTGGTCTTTATCCCCGTTCCCGAGCTGCTTGCGGCTCTTCTCTGCGGTCAGCGCTGTATTCAGCACAGTGTCCATTTCATCGACAAAGATGAAGTTCAGCCTGGACTTTACATTGTCAGGTATGTCGTCGACATCCTTCCTGTTTTCCGAAGGCAATACTACTGTGTCGATGCCTGCCCTGTGGGCAGCCAGCACTTTTTCCTTCACACCGCCTATGGGGAGTACACGCCCCCTGAGCGTGATCTCACCGGTCATTGCAACATTCTTTCTGACAGCCCTTCCCGTAAGGGCGGATACCATCGCCGTTGCCAGCGTGATGCCGGCCGAAGGTCCATCCTTGGGTGTTGCTCCCTCAGGTACATGGATATGGATGTCATACTTCTTATGGAACTCCGTATCTATACCCAGCAATTCAGCCTTGGAGCGTATGAAGCTCACCGCAGCCATTGCCGACTCCTTCATCACATCTCCGAGCTGTCCGGTGAGTTCCAGTTTTCCGCTTCCGTCCATGATGGTGACCTCTATTGCCAGCGTATCTCCGCCGACAGGTGTCCATGCAAGTCCGGTTGCAAGACCCACTTCATCCTTTTCGTTGGCCTTGTCATACCTGAATCTCCTGGCACCGAGATACTTCTCGATATTCGACGGAGTGATCGTCACAGATTTCTTGTTGCCGGATACGAGTGCCCTGGCTGCTTTTCTGCAGAGATTGGCTATTTCTCTTTCCAGGTTTCTGACACCGGCTTCTCTTGTATAGTAATTGATGATACTCCTGATGGTGTCTTCACTTATCCTCAGATTCCTTTTCCGCAGTCCATGGGCCCTGAGCTGCTTTTTCAGCAGGTATCTCTGTGCTATCTGGACCTTTTCTTCCTCGGTGTAGCCGGATATCGTGATAACCTCCATCCTGTCCAGCAGTGGGCGCGGTATCGTATCCAGCGTGTTGGCCGTAGTAAGGAACAACACATCGGACAGATCCACGGAAAGCTCCAGATAATGATCCCTGAAAGCGAAATTCTGCTCGGAATCAAGCACTTCCAGCATTGCCGATGCCGGGTCTCCCCTGAAATCGCTGCTCATTTTGTCGATCTCGTCGAGCAGTATCAGCGGATTGGATGACCCCGCCTGTTTGAGTGCATTTATTATCCTTCCGGGCATTGCTCCCACATAGGTACGTCTGTGGCCTCTTATTTCAGCCTCATCCCTTACACCACCCAGGGACATCCTGACATAGTTTCTGTTGAGTGCCCTTGCTATCGATTTCGCTATCGATGTCTTGCCGACACCGGGCGGACCCACCAGGCAGAGTATGGGACCTTTCAGGTTGTTTGTCAGCTTCAGTACCGCCAGGTATTCCAATATCCTTTCCTTTACCTTCTCAAGGCCGTAGTGGTCCTCCTCGAGTATAGCACCGGCCTTGTCCAGATCGATCATAACCTCAGTCTTTTTGCCCCAGGGCAGATCGAATATCCAGTCCAGATATGTCCTGATAACTGCGCTTTCAGCTGAACCTGCCGGTGTCTTCTGCAGGCGGTCCAGCTCCTTCCGGACTTTATTTTCCGCTTCTTCCGGAAGATCCATCTTCTCCAGCTTCTTCCTGTATTCCTCCACCTCACCGGCAATACCGTCCTTGTCTCCCAACTCCGACTGTATCGCCTTGATCTGCTCCCTGAGATAATACTCGCGCTGCATTTTGTCTATCTGCTTGCGTACACGCATGCTGATGTCCTTTTCCACCTCTAGTATCTCTATCTCGCTCAGCAGCAGCTCCAGGAGCTTTTCCATCCTCCTTCCGGGATGGAACTCATTGAGTATATCCTGCTTTTGTTCGATCCTCAGATGCATGTTGGAAGCTACGAGATCTGAAAGCTGGCCGATTTCCTCGATGGATGAGATCGAGGAGACCGTTTCAGGTGAAATTTTCCCGCTCAGCTTCGCATATTCTTCAAAGGTGCTTACGACCTTCCGCCTCATCGCTTCGTCTGTAATGTTCTTTTTCCTGCCTGCAGGAACGCTCCTTTCAACGACCTCAGCTATGAAAAATGGCTCCGTCTGGATATAATTCGTCACTTCAGCCCTGGTGAGCCCTTCCACCAGTACTCTGATAGTATTGCCGGGAAGCCTCAGGAGCTGCTTTACCCTTGAAATAGTTCCTACATTATATATATCATCCACATCAGGCGAATCATCCTTTGCATCCTTCTGGGTGGTAAGGAAAATCAGCTGATTGTTCATCATAGCCTCGTCCAGGGCATTGATGGACTTCACTCTTCCCACATCGAAGGTAAGGATCATATGAGGAAACACAGTCAGTCCTCTGAGCGGAAGCAACGGAAGGATCCTCTTCTTAACCGTTTTTCCTGATCCAGCCATTTGACCATCCCCTTACTAATATAAATACAATTTGCAATGGTCTTTATTATATCCTGTACAAGCTGTATTTTCAATTGTTTTATATGGTATACCAGTCAAACTTAACAAAACATATGTTCACATTCCGGGATCAGCTGCACTGCCCGGCAGCTTACGTCGATCTGCCCTTTATTGCTTCACTGGCTTTTGAGTAATATGCCTCAGCCCTGGTCAGCGTTTCCTTATCCGGCACAGTCCC
>DGEE01000007.1:14074-18761 GCA_002385815.1 Hungateiclostridiaceae bacterium UBA3934 | reverse complement strand
GATCGGGGTCTTATACCGCGTACCGGAAGCATATCCAGTATCAGGCCGTACATATATCTGATCCTCTCAGCAGGATCCTTGATTTTTCTGAGCTGCCTGGCTGTTCGCTTTCCCCTGCCTCTGCTGCGGGCTGCGGGTTCCTTCTTCTGTGGAAGGACTGTCTCCGTCACATCGACATAGTCGGATTCCACGTAATCGCCTTTTGACTTTTTGATCCTGAACAGCTTCTTCAGCATATCGGCCAGCTTTGCAGCAATCGCCGGGATATTCTTAATGATCACCCACGCCAGTTTGTATGTCAGATAAAGTACGACTGAGTATTGCAGAATGTTGAAAATCAGGTTCATGTATGGCGACGGCGGCTTTACATCCATCAGAGCCGGGGCCGCGGGCTCGCTCATACTGCCTCCCTCTGTCACCACTGTATCCGTCGATATCTGATCCAGGAGCCAGAAAAAAGCCCCGACAACTATGCCGATAAGTCTTCCCGCCAGATAAAGCAGTTTGGAAACTACAGCCCTGAAGTTGGACAAAATCAATATCACAAGGAAGACAAAGATCACTGAAACTGTATTGAAACGCCTGAGATTTTTGGGCAGTACCGACTTTTCCACATACTTTTTTTCATATATATTTTCATCAATATCCTCCTGATTCCTCACTATCAGGTATATAAAGATCAAAAAGTAGAGTGCGCCGAAAAACCAGGGGCGCAGATATGCAAGCCTGTCTATCAGGAATGGCAGCTCCAGACATACCCCAAGTATGAACAAACCGGCATATAAGCTGCCATCGCTCATTATGTCAGCCGGCGCCATCTGGGTATGTTTGAGCGTAATGATGTATGCACAGCAAACTGCCGCAGATTCATACAGGAGCTTCAGGACTCCGTATTCCCAATGGAACATGATGACTGCCGCCGCAGGCACGACGATGATAAACCAGGAGGTCAAAGTGGCTATTGTCCGGTCCATCCTCCTGATACCCAATGCATATGCTATGAATCTGAATGCCTTCGTCCCGGCCAGCCTTCCGGCGAAGTACGGCGTTTTGCTGTTTAGCAGGCTTCCAGCCAGGTAAGCAGGCAAAATACTGCATGCATACAGCATCACAGATGTGAAGCCGCCGTCATCGTAAAACAGGATAGTACGGATAAAAGCAAAACCGGAATACACATACATGTTCACAGCCAGCGAAGAAAGCAGTCGCAGCAGTATCATACGGACACCCGGCTTTGCTTTATTTGCCTCCATCCCGCTGCTCATGTTTTCCCTGTTTTCTCTGTTTTCTCTGCCTGTGCCTGTATCGGCTTTTTCAGCATGCTTCATCATGTCGTCGTACCATTTCCTCTCATAACCACTAACGATATCTCACGGGATCAGGCCAGTTTCGCGGCCTGCTGCCTGATTCGGCCGGACAATATATACAGATCCGCAAGTCTCGGCTCAGAACCCTTCTCATATACGGTATCGAGCAGTATGATGCGCACGTCATTGCCTTCGGATACCATCCGGTCAGCCAGGCGGCTTATCTCCACAGTGAGATAGGCAGTGATAATGACTGCCTCGGAATTGAGTATATCCGGCAAAGCATCCTCGAGAAGATTTCTGAAATCCTTTACATTTTTCATCCGCAGACCTGCAAGGATCCTGAAAAGTGAAGCTATGTGGTCTCTGTCTGCAGCTTCACCGGTCACAATCGGCTGTTTGGCATCAGGTTCAGTACATCCGTTGGTTATAAATCTTACAGGGTTTCCTTCTCTGAGCGCCCTGTCGAATAGTGTGGCAGCCACCTTTATGCCCAGCTCCGCCATGGATTTGTCCATCGTGTCAAAAAGTTCGTAGTGCTGGGACTGCATGTTCAGTATCACTGTCAGATTTCGCTGCGAGCTATGCTCATTTTTCCTGACCATAAGCCTGCCGCTTTTCGCTGAAGCCGGCCAGTGCATTCGACTGAGCGGGTCGCCCGGGGCATACTCTCTCACCCCTGCCACTATGAAAGGATCATCGATGATCCATCTGTTCACGACCCTGTCGCCTTGCTGGAGGCTCACAGGTACAAACAGCTCTTCCAGTTCGATTATCTGGGGATAGACTATAAGCGTGGCATTGACAGGCATGGCTTCAGAAACATTGCTGAAATTCAACAGGTCACCGCTCACCAGCGTTACATTTTCGGTATGGAAAACCCCTCTTTTCAGGCATTTGAGCTTCCATTTGCGGGTGATCTTCTGATAGCTCCTGAGTACGAAGCTGCTGGTCACATGCCTGTTTTCCTGGGCTATAACAGAGCATGTCCCGGCAAATTCAAGCCATCTTGAGGTGTGGATGTCGACTCTCAGCCAGGGCACAGGGAGCAGTTTACCGTTATAAACAGTTTCCACCAGTGTTATGGTGTCTCCCTCATGCGCTTCAGGAACACTGAATTCGCATCTGTACTCAAGCTTTTTGAACGCGAAGCCGCACAGGATGCGCATCTGGAGCCACAGGACAAAAGCCAGGATAAGCAGTAATGCTATCAGATCCATCAGATTTCCTCCGTTGCCAGAATGTCCTCCGTCGGCACAGGAACCTTTCTCAGAATATCGCGGACGGTATCTTCTGCATTCTCAGTATCGCTGAAAATGGCATGACCTTTTATTATCATCCGGTGAGCCAGTACAGGTACGGCCATCTGTTTTATATCGTCCGGCGTTATGAAATCGCGCCCTTCCAGTACAGCCTTCACCTGTGCTGCTTTCATCAAAGCTATGCTTCCACGGGGGCTTACTCCGAGCGTTATCCTTTCATCATGTCTTGTCGCTTCGATTATATCTATTATGTATCTGGCCGATGCATCCGTAACCTTCACCGATGTCACTGCCTTCTGCGCACTTATTACCGTTCCGGCATCCGCCGCAGTTTCCAGTTCTGCCAGCGGATCTCTGTCTTTGAACCGCATCAGTATTTCCATACCCTCTTCAGGATCCGGGTACCCCATCCTCAGACGCATGAAAAACCTGTCGAGCTGGGCCTCAGGCAGCGGGAAGGTGCCGCGCGTTTCCACAGGGTTCTGTGTGGCTATGACAAAAAACAGGCTGTGAAGACTCCTGGTTTCCCCGTCGACAGTCACCTGTCTTTCTTCCATGCATTCAAGCAGGCTCGACTGTGTCCTCGGTGTTGCCCTGTTGATCTCATCGGCAAGTACTATGTTTGTGAAGACAGGTCCGGGTCTGAATACGAACTCCTGCCTTTTCTGATCGAAATAATTGATCCCGGTAAGATCGGATGGAAGCAGGTCGGGAGTAAACTGTATCCTTTTATACCCGCATTCGAGAGATCTGGCAAGACATTTTGCCAGCATCGTTTTGCCAACGCCCGGCACGTCCTCCAGCAGTACGTGCCCGCCGCACAGCAGTGCGATGAGCACGAGGTCCACGGTATCCCCGATGCCTACCAGTACCTTTGATATATTGTCCTTCACTGTGGCTGCCAGTTTTCTCACATCAGTCAGTTGCATTTTACGACCCCCATATTTGCTTTGTGCGGTTTTTGATGCCGCATCCTGTATTTTACCTGCAAAATCGTATCAAACAGTGGACGGTGCCGCTGCTGCCTGATTCATGGTACGTTGACACTAACTTCACCTGTCCCGCTTTCCCCGCTCCGGTTCATGTTAGCGTCATGCTTGTGGACCTGCTCCCATTTGCGCAGTGCTTCCATGTCATCACGGAACTGCGGTATGCTGAGTGCTATGGCCAGGATCAGTATGACAACCACTGCAATGATTTCTCTTATAGTGGCTGGTTCAAGGTTTCCCAGCCTGTGCTTCAATCGTCTGAACACCGGCAGCCCGCTCCCCTCGTATGAAAAGTTCAAGCATCCAGGAGACACCTTCAGCAGGTACCAGGAAACTTCTCATCCCCGAATGCTTTCATGCCTCAGGGCTGTATCCCCCTGTCCTATTTATGTTATCATCCAGAAGCTGCTAACACAAGGGGACATTTCCTGAAGAGCCGGTAAGGGACACTCTTCGGACACCGTGAGAGATACTTCCGGTGCACTGGGAGGGACGCTTCTCAAAAGCAGAGGATATCCCTCTGCCCTGACATTTACTTAAGTGTGTCTATGTCCATTGCCTGCTTTGAGGAATATCTTCAGCCCGCCAGCAGAGCCTGCTTCGTCATATCAAAAAAGGCCCGCGTATGTGAGCCTTTTTATACCCTGGTTCTTTTTCACTCTTTTATCGTCTTTGCAAAGCTTTCTCCAAAGGCTGTGCATTCCGCCAGTTCTTCCCCTGATGGTCTGTATTTCACCTTTACCGGCTCCAGCGGTACTTTCAGCCCGGCTTTCTCCAGTGAATCACTTATCACCTTCGGCGACTCACCGCTCCAGCCGTAGCTTCCAAAGCCAGCCCCCAGTTTGCCCCTGAACCTGAGAGACTTTATCACCTCCAGCAAACCGGCAGTGGGTCTCAAAACAGTGTTGTTCACCGTACAGCTCCCGATCAGGACTCCTTTTGCCTTGAATACTTCTGTTATGACATCATTCGGATCTGTGACGGCGGCATTGAAGATCTTGTATCTGACTCCCTGCTTTTCCAGTCCCGAAGCTATCGCTTCTGCCATCGTCCTGGTGGCATTGTACATGGTATCGTAGATTATTACCGCATGTCCCTCATTGTAGTCGTCTGCCCATTCCGCATACTT
>DGEE01000007.1:5497-13861 GCA_002385815.1 Hungateiclostridiaceae bacterium UBA3934 | reverse complement strand
GCCTTTATTTCCGCGATCTTTTTCTTTATAAGCGCACTGAAAGGGGTCAATATGTTTGCATAATATTTCATCGCTTCTTCATACAATTCACACTGGTCCACCTCATCATTGAACAGCGAGATCGCAGCATAGTGCTGTCCGAAGGCATCATTCGAAAAAACTGTCCCTGCTCCCTTCACATATGTGAGCATGCTGTCAGGCCAGTGCATCATCGTCATCTCGACGAATACCAGTTCATATTCACCGATACTTACAGTATCTCCGGTCTTTACAATGACCAGATTCAGATCATCTCTGTGGTAATGTCTTTTCAGAGCTTCCGCGCCATTCTTTGTGCAATAGATGGGTATATCCTTCGCCGGCAGCCTGTCAAGGAGATAACCCAGGCTTCCGCTGTGATCAGGCTCTGTGTGGTTGACGACTATCATATCGATGTTGCCCAGCCCGACGTGTTTCTCAAGATTGTCCACGAAATCCTCCTTATAAGGGTCCCATACCGCATCAATAAGCACTGTTTTTTCGTCTTTGATGATATATGAATTGTAGCTGGTCCCCCTGTGTGTCGAAAGCTCATGGCCGTGGAAATGTCGAAGCCCCCAGTCTTTTATGCCTGTCCAGTAGATATTCTTTTTTATTTCCGTCATGCCGCCGTCTCTCCTTTACAAGAATATTTTGGTTGAGTACGAGTTTATTATTACCCAACCAGCGCAAAAACAAAACACGGGGAAAAGGTAAGGGGACACTTCTCAGCCCGCCGCTAACTGCGACTGAGAAGTGTCCCCTGCTCATCCGGGTTTGTCTCTTGCGTTATTTATCCTTACTCGATTATTGCTGTAACAGTACCGGAACCAACAGTCCTGCCACCCTCACGGATAGCGAACCTGAGTCCTTCTTCCATAGCTATGGGAGTGATCAGCTTGATGGTCATTTCGATATGATCACCAGGCATGCACATCTCTACGCCTTCCGGAAGCTCAGCAACACCGGTAACGTCAGTAGTTCTGAAATAGAACTGAGGTCTGTAGCCGTTGAAGAACGGAGTATGCCTTCCGCCCTCTTCCTTGGTCAGAACGTAAACCTGTCCCTTGAAATGAGTGTGAGGCTTGATGGAACCGGGCTTGGACAGAACCTGTCCTCTTTCGATCTCGGTTCTCTGGATACCTCTGAGCAGGCAGCCGATGTTGTCACCAGCAACAGCCTGATCAAGGAGCTTTCTGAACATCTCGACACCGGTAACGACTGTCTTTCTAGCTTCGTCCATAAGACCTACGATCTCGACTTCATCACCGACTTTGATAGTACCTCTTTCAACTCTGCCCGTAGCAACAGTACCACGACCTGTGATGGAGAATACGTCCTCAACAGGCATAAGGAACGGTTTGTCTGTGGGTCTCTGAGGCTCAGGTATATAAGCGTCTACCTGCTCCATGAGATCCAGTATGGGCTTGTATTCAGGAGCATTCGGGTCAGTAGAGGTGCACTCGAGTGCAACCAGAGCTGATCCTCTAACTATCGGAATATTGTCTCCGTCGAATTCGTACTGGCTGAGAAGCTCTCTTACTTCCATCTCAACAAGCTCGATGAGCTCTTCGTCGTCGACCATATCGCATTTGTTGAGGAATACAACGATATAAGGAACGCCGACCTGACGTGCAAGGAGTATGTGCTCCCTGGTCTGGGGCATCGGACCGTCAGCTGCTGAAACAACGAGGATAGCACCGTCCATCTGAGCTGCACCGGTGATCATGTTCTTAACATAGTCAGCGTGACCAGGGCAGTCAACATGTGCATAGTGCCTGTTCTCTGTCTCGTACTCAACGTGTGAAGTCGATATCGTGATTCCTCTTGCTTTTTCCTCAGGAGCCTTGTCGATCTGATCATATGCTGTAAAGTTAGCCTTGCCCTGGAATCCCAATACCTTGGTGATAGCTGCTGTCAAAGAAGTCTTGCCATGGTCAACGTGACCGATGGTTCCAATGTTAACGTGGGGTTTTGTTCTTTCAAATTTGGCTTTACCCATTTCAATTCTCCTCCCTTGTTCAGTTAGATTACTGAATGTTTTTATTGAATTTTTTATTTCATATGCCGCAGCTTGTCTTTTTTTACGGCATATTGAGCTGCTTGTCCTGCAATACGGCACCTCCGTATTACATGAGCTTATTTCAGCACGGATTCCTGTATGCTCGCAGGTACCTCTTCATAGTGGCTGAACTGCATCGTAAAGACGCCTCTGCCCTGGGTCCTGGAACGGAGCTCCGTTGCATAGCCGAACATACTGGCCAGGGGTACATTTGCTGTTATCACCTGTGCCCCCGATCTCTCTGTCATCCCTTCTATCTTGCCTCTGCGGGACGTAATGTCACCCATCACATCACCCATGTACACTTCGGGGATGACTACATCGACCTTCATTATGGGCTCAAGCAGGACTGGATCCGCCTTACGGCAGCCATCCTTGAATGCCATGGAGCCTGCTATCCTGAATGCCATTTCAGATGAGTCCACCTCGTGGTATGATCCGTCCACAAGGGTGACCTTTACGTCAAGCACCTGGTAACCTCCAAGAACACCGTTCTGCATAGCATCCTGTATACCGGCGTCGATGGCCGGAATGTATTCCTTGGGGATGACACCGCCGACGATCTTGTTCTCGAATGTGTATCCGCTTCCCGGTTCCTGGGGTTCTATCTCGATCACGCAATGACCGTACTGACCCCTGCCGCCGGACTGTCTGACAAACTTGCCTTCAGACTTGACAGCCTTGCGGATGGTCTCCTTGTAAGATACCTGCGGCTGTCCGACATTGGCTTCAACCTTGAATTCACGCAGCATTCTGTCGACTATGATCTCAAGATGAAGTTCTCCCATCCCGGCTATGATGGTCTGACCTGTCTCCTGATCAGTATAAGCCTTGAACGTCGGATCTTCCTCGGCAAGCTTGGCCAGAGCTGCGGACATTTTCTCCTGTCCTGCCTTGGTCTTGGGTTCTACGGCGATATGGATGACCGGTTCCGGAAACTCCATCGATTCCAGTATAACAGGAGCATCATCGCTGCAAAGGGTATCTCCGGTAGAAGTATCCTTGAACCCCACGACTGCCGCGATATCGCCCGAGTAGACGGTATCCACATCCTCCCTGTGGTTGGCATGCATCAACAGCAGCCTGCCGATCCTTTCCCTCTTGCCTTTTGTGGAATTGTACACATATGACCCCGCATTCAGCTTACCTGAATAAACTCTCAGGAAGCACAGTTTCCCGACATAAGGATCCGTCATGATCTTAAATGCAAGTGCAGAAAACGGTCCTTCGTCATCAGCTTTCCTTACGATCTCGTTCTCCGGATCGTCAGGGCAGACTCCGGTTATGGGTGGTACATCCAGCGGTGACGGCATATAATCCACCACAGCATCCAGAAGCTTCTGTACCCCCTTGTTCCTGTAGGATGAACCGCATGTGACGGGTATTATGTCAACGGCAATGGTTGCCTTTCTGATACCGGCACGTATTTCATCCTCTGTGAGTTCTTCACCTGACAGATATTTTTCCATCAAGTCCTCGTCTTGTTCAGCAACAGCTTCAAGTAAAATGTTACGATATTCTTCAGCGATCTCAACCATGTCTTCAGGTATCGGTTCTTCATCAAGTACCGTTCCCAGGTCGTCTAAATAGTATATAGCCTTCATGGTAACAAGGTCGATTATTCCTTTGAAATCCTCTTCCTTGCCAATAGGCAGCTGAATCGGGACAGCATTTGCTTTGAGCCTGTCCTTCATCATCTGGATGCAGTTGAAGAAATCAGCACCCACGATATCCATTTTATTCACATATGCAATGCGCGGAACATGGTACTTATCCGCCTGTCTCCAAACGGTTTCAGACTGGGGTTCCACTCCGCCCTTTGCACAGAAAAGTGTTACCGAACCATCGAGAACTCTCAGAGACCTTTCAACCTCTACGGTAAAGTCAACGTGCCCCGGCGTATCTATAATGTTGATCCTGGTACCCTTCCACTGGGCAGTAGTCGCAGCAGAGGTAATAGTGATGCCTCTTTCCTGCTCCTGTTCCATCCAGTCCATGGTAGCAGCGCCTTCATGGGTCTCGCCCATCTTGTGCACTCTGCCGGTATAGAACAGGATGCGCTCAGTGGTAGTCGTCTTGCCAGCATCTATATGCGCCATTATACCAATATTTCTGGTATTCTCCAAACTGAACTGCCTGGGCATGATTGCCTCCTTTCTTCCTCGATTAGTTCTGTTCCGTAATACGGAATCTCTTTTTGCATGAGTTATCCTTAAGTTTTTACATATCGGTCCGCGTTATAACACTACGGCGCAGGAAAATTTCCTGCCTGCAGAAAACCCGCCTGCCCCGGCAGTGTAACAGAACGGTCCTGTGTCTGTCGCCTCGTTATACTGCAGCAGCAGTATTACCAGCGATAGTGTGCAAATGCCCTGTTGGCTTCTGCCATCTTGTGGGTGTCTTCCTTTTTCTTGAAGGCTCCGCCCGCACTGTTGGCAGCATCCATGATCTCGCCTGCCAGTCTTTCCTTCATTGTCTTTTCACCCCTGGCACGCGCATAATTGACGATCCACCTGAGTCCCAAAGCCTGTCTCCTGTCGGCTCTTACTTCGATCGGAACCTGGTATGTGGCTCCACCGACTCTCCTGGCTTTGACCTCAAGTACAGGCATAACATTGTTCATCGCCTGTTCGAATACTTCAAGCGGATCCTTGCCTGTCTTCTCTTTTATAATATCGAATGCGCCGTAACAAATCTTCTGGGCAATACCTTTTTTGCCGTCAAGCATTATATTGTTTATAAGCTTGGTTACGACCTTGCTATTATAAATAGGATCAGGCAGGACATCTCTTTTGGGCGTATGTCCTTTTCTTGGCACTTTACTTCCCTCCTTTGATGGATAATAGGGACTAATCGTCCCGCTTCGTCAGCTTCCCGAGGTACTCGGAACCCGCAGGTCCTCGTCAGTGCGTCAGTACTTGTAATATATAAATAAATATTTATCTATTCAACATACCTGACACTCTTCTGCTCAAGACCCCTTCGGCCGATCTTACTTCTTCGCCGACTTGGGCCTCTTCGCACCGTACTTGGAACGGGCCTGCATCCTGTTTGCAACGCCTGCTGTATCAAGAGTGCCCCTGATGATATGATATCTGACACCTGGCAGATCCTTGACCCTGCCGCCTCTTATGAGCACAACGCTGTGTTCTTGCAGATTATGGCCTATTCCGGGAATATATGCACTGACCTCGATACCGTTCGTCAGACGAACCCTGGCAACCTTTCTCAGTGCTGAGTTGGGCTTTTTGGGTGTTATCGTCCTGACTACAGTGCAGACCCCTCTTTTCTGAGGAGATTTGGTCACAACCGGCTTCTTTTTCAGTGAGTTGTAACCTCTTTGCAGTGCCGGAGCTGCTGATTTGTACTTAACAGTCTCCCTGCCCTTTCTGACCATCTGATTGAATGTTGGCAACCTTACACCTCCTCTCGCAGTATACATGCAGCGGAGGCACCTACTTCGATGCCTACCGCTTTACCAAGCTGTTTCATCGTATCTACATATTCTATCTGGATCCCGTTGGTCTCACACAATTCCCTGAGATTGCCGGTAATCTTCTCGTCGGCATCTCTCGCAATGAATACCAGGCTTGCATTGCCGTTAGCCACTGCTTTCAAAGACTGTTTGATCCCTACGGTTTTATTGCTGTTTTTCAACATTTCCAGCACTTTCTAAGCACCTGTCCCCTCTGTATCCTTTTTTCGATCTTACGGTTGAAAGACCGGTAAATCGGACAAAACGGGCATAAAACCCCCTGAATTCGCACTGAAATATTTTATCACCGCTATTGAGTGTTGTCAAGAATAACGTATTCAGACAGGGGGAACACCTCCACAGGATCAGGTTTTTGATCTGTAAAGATGTATCCCCCCTGATGTCATTCACTGACAGTACTGATACTTATATCTTTGTACCTGCTCATTCCGGTACCTGCCGGGATAAGCTTTCCTATTATCACGTTCTCCTTGAGTCCCACCAGCGGATCCACCTTGCCCTTTATTGCTGCTTCTGTCAGCACCCTGGTGGTTTCCTGGAAGGAAGCCGCAGACAGGAACGATTCCGTGGCAAGGGATGCCTTGGTGATGCCCAGCAGTGCGCGTTTGCCTGTCGCAGGCCTGAGTCCCTCGGCGACGACTCTTGCATTCTCCGCTTCGAAATCGAACATGTCTACAAGTCCACCAGGCAGCATGTTCGTATCGCCAGCATCGTCGACCTTGACCTTCCTGAGCATCTGTCTGATTATGACCTCTATATGCTTGTCGTTGATGTCAACACCCTGAAGCCTGTAAACTCTCTGGACCTCCTGCAGCAAATACTGCTGTACGCCGTTTACACCCTTGATCTTCAGTATATCATGCGGGTTTACGGATCCTTCCGTGATCTCGTCACCAGCTTCGACCACATCTCCGTCAGAGACTTTGATCCTTGAACCGTAAGTGATCTGATACGTCTTGGATTCTCCATCCTCTGACGTGACGATTACTTCTCTCTTTTTCTTGACATCATTTATCTTGACAGTACCCTTTATCTCGGAGATAACAGCGAGACCTTTCGGCTTTCTGGCCTCGAACAGCTCCTCGACACGTGGAAGACCCTGCGTGATGTCATCGCCGGCTACACCGCCTGTGTGGAACGTTCTCATGGTGAGCTGCGTGCCCGGTTCCCCGATGGACTGAGCAGCGATTATGCCGACCGCTTCACCGACATTGACATCCTCACCCGTCGCCAGGTTGGCACCGTAGCATTTTGAGCATACGCCGTACTCAGAATGGCATGTCAGAACGGACCTGATCTTTACCTTCCTTATCCCGGCCTTCAGGATGTTGCCTGCATCCTGGTCGTCGATCCTCGCACCGGCTTCCACTATGACTTCACCGGTTTCAGGATGGAGTATATCATCAGTGGTGTACCTTCCTATGATCCTTTCGGCGAGGCCTTCTATGACCTCTGTACCGTCCATGATGTCAGATACCTCTATTCCCTTTCTGGTACCGCAGTCCACTTCTCTTACGATAACATCCTGGCTCACGTCTACGAGACGACGAGTCAGATAGCCTGAGTCAGCGGTCCTGATAGCCGTATCAGCAAGACCCTTTCTTCCGCCGTGTGAAGACAGGAAGTATTCAAGAACGCTCAGACCTTCACGGAAATTGGCCTTGATCGGTATCTCAAGAGTCTTACCCTGCGTATCTGCCATAAGGCCTCTCATACCCGACAACTGCTTGATCTGACTGATACTTCCGCGAGCGCCGGATTTGGTCATCATGTATATGGGATTGAAGCGATCCAGCGAATCCATGAGAGCCTTCGTGAGCTCTTCACCGGTCTCGGTCCACGCCTGTATAACTGAAGCATATCTTTCGTCTTCGGAGATCAGACCCCTCTTGTACATCTTTGTGATGTTCTCGATCCTGGCTTCGGTTTCGTCGATGAATTTCTTCTTTACATCGGGGATTACCATATCTGATACACTGATCGTGATGGCACCCTTGGTTGAATAGCTGAAGCCCAACTCCTTCATCTTGTCCAGCACCATGGCTGTTTTGGTTGTTCCGTGCACCTTTATGCACCTGTCAATGATTTGCCCCAGTTCTTTCTTCGTGACTAACTGGTTTATCTCAAGGTCGAAGCAATGCTCGGGATCGCTCCTGTCTACGAAACCAAGGTCCTGAGGGATCGCTTCGTTGAATATGAGCTTGCCGACGGTTGCATCAATGACCTTCGAAGCCGGCTTGCCGTCGATCTCTCTGGTCATCCTCACCTTTATTTTTGCATGGAGACCTACATAACCCTCATCGTAAGCCATAATGGCCTCGTCCAGTGAAGAGAACAGTTTCCCTTCACCTTTCTCGCCTTCCTTCTCCATGGTCAGGTAATAGCACCCGAGTACCATGTCCTGTGTCGGGACTGTGATAGGTCTTCCGTCCTTGGGAGCCAGCAGATTGTTTGCTGACAGCATGAGGAACCTGGCTTCAGCCTGAGCCTCAGCCGACAGAGGTACATGCACTGCCATCTGGTCGCCGTCGAAGTCGGCATTATATGCTGTACAGACCAGCGGATGGAGTTTTATGGCTCTACCTTCTACGAGCACCGGCTCAAAAGCCTGTATACCCAGCCTGTGGAGCGTCGGAGCACGGTTGAGCAATACGGGATGTTCCTTGATCACTTCTTCCAATACGTCCCATACCTCCGGTTTAACCCTCTCCACCATTCTCTTCGCACTCTTGATATTATGTGCCAGGCCGTCATTGACGAGCTTTTTCATGACAAAGGGCTTAAACAG
>DGEE01000007.1:0-5376 GCA_002385815.1 Hungateiclostridiaceae bacterium UBA3934 | reverse complement strand
TCCTTGGGCAGACCGCACTGGTATATTTTCAGTTCCGGACCTACGACGATAACGGAACGGCCGGAATAGTCAACACGCTTGCCAAGCAGGTTCTGGCGGAAGCGTCCCTGTTTGCCCTTGAGCATATCTGACAGGGATTTCAGAGGTCTGTTGCCCGGACCTGTGACAGGACGCCCTCTCCTGCCGTTGTCTATGAGTGCATCGACAGCTTCCTGCAGCATCCTCTTTTCGTTCCTTACGATTATGTCCGGAGCTCCCAGGTCCAGCAGTCTCTTCAGACGGTTGTTCCTGTTGATGACACGCCTGTACAGATCGTTCAGGTCGGATGTCGCGAACCTGCCGCCGTCCAGCTGCACCATCGGACGAAGCTCCGGCGGGATAACCGGTATCACGTCCAGTATCATCCACTCAGGCCTGTTTCCTGAAAGTCTGAAGGACTCGACCACTTCAAGACGCTTTATGGTCCTTATCCTTTTCTGACCCGTAGCATCTTCAAGCTCTTCTCTCAGTTCCTTCGAGAGCTTATCCAGGTCGATCTCCATAAGCAGTTCCTTTACTGCTTCAGCGCCCATCCCGGCTTTGAATGTATACCCGAATGTATCGATACTGTCCCGGTATTCCTTCTCTGTCAGGATCTGCTTTTTGGAAAGCGGCGTCTGAGCAGGATCTATGACCACATATGCTGCGAAGTACAGTATTTTCTCCAGAGCCCTCGGAGACATATCCAGTATCAATCCCATCCTGCTGGGGATGCCCTTGAAATACCAGATGTGGGAAACGGGGGCTGCCAGTTCGATATGCCCCATACGCTCTCTTCTCACCTTCGAACGGGTGACTTCGACTCCGCACCTGTCACATACTATACCTTTGTATCTGATCCTCTTATATTTACCGCAATGACATTCCCAGTCCTTCTGGGGTCCGAATATCCTTTCGCAGAAGAGACCGTCCCTCTCCGGTTTCAACGTCCTGTAGTTGATCGTTTCCGGCTTTTTCACTTCGCCCCTCGACCATTCTCTGATTTTTTCCGGAGAAGCCAAACCTATTCTTATAGCATCAAAATTGTTCATTTCAAACATGTTCGAATCTCCCTCCTAAAACTCCTCATCGTCCAGGTTATCAACGAATTCCTCTTCTTCAGAGAATATGTCGTCTCCGAGCGAATCATCGAGATCTTCGGTGGTATTGGTGATGTCCCCGATATCAAAATCATCGATGCTTATTTCTTCTTCGATAAGGTCGTTGCTGAGCTCGTCAAGCTCACTGTCAGGCACCTCATCTTCGCGCCCCTCCATGTTCACATTGAGGTCTTCAGGGTCATCCTCTGTGGATTCGCTTATAGCGATCTCTTCGCGTTCCTCTGAGTAGACCTTCACATCCAGCGCAAGGCTCTGTAATTCCTTGATCAGCACCTTAAACGATTCGGGTATTCCCGGTTCAGGCACATTCTCGCCCTTGACGATGGATTCATAGGTCTTCACCCTGCCTACGACGTCGTCTGATTTGACAGTGAGGATCTCCTGCAGTGTATACGCGGCGCCATAGGCCTCAAGAGCCCACACTTCCATCTCTCCGAACCGCTGGCCGCCAAACTGTGCTTTACCGCCGAGCGGCTGCTGGGTGACGAGGGAGTAAGGTCCGGTGGAACGGGCATGTATCTTGTCATCGACCAGATGTGCCAGCTTGAGCATATACATGTACCCGACAGATACACGGCTTTCAAAAGGCTCTCCTGTCCTTCCGTCGTACAGTATCGTTTTTCCGTCTTCCTCCAGACCAGCTTTTTTCAGTGTGTCTATGATATCCTGCTCTGTAGCACCGTCAAAGACAGGGGTAGCTATCTTCCAGCCCAGCGCCTTTGCCGCATAGCCCAGATGCACCTCCAGTACCTGGCCTATATTCATACGCGACGGTACTCCGAGAGGATTGAGTACTATCTCCAGCGGAGTGCCATCCGGCAGGTACGGCATATCTTCCTCAGGGAGTATCCTGGAAATAACACCCTTGTTGCCGTGTCTGCCGGCCATCTTGTCTCCGACTGAAATCTTTCTTTTCTGTGCTATATAAACTCTGACGAGCTGATTCACACCAGGCGGCAGTTCGTCGCCATTTTCTCTCGAGAAAACTTTCACGTCGACTACGATACCGGATTCGCCGTGAGGCACTCTCAGCGATGTGTCTCTGACTTCTCTCGCTTTTTCACCGAATATGGCCCTGAGCAGTCTTTCTTCAGCCGTCAGTTCTGTTTCTCCCTTCGGAGTGACTTTGCCGACCAGTATATCCCCTGCCCTGACCTCGGCACCTATCCTTATGATACCCCTGTCATCAAGGTCCTTGAGTGATTCCTCGCTGACGTTGGGTATGTCCCGGGTGATCTCTTCAGGTCCGAGCTTGGTATCTCTGGCCTCAGACTCATATTCTTCTATATGGATCGATGTGAATACATCATCCTTGACAAGCTTCTCACTTATAAGGATAGCGTCTTCGTAGTTGTAACCTTCCCATGACATGAAGCCCACCAGCACATTCTTGCCCAAGGCGATCTCGCCCAGGTCAGTGGAAGGACCATCAGCGATAACGTCTCCTTCTGCTACTTTGTCGCCTTTTTTCACTATGGGCCTCTGGTTGATACAGGTCCCCTGATTCGACCTGACATATTTCAGAAGCTTGTATACATCCTTCTGTCCATTTCTTCTGCGGATAACGATCTCACTGGCGGTAACCTTATCTACAGTACCTGCAGCACGGGCAAGAACGACCACGCCTGAATCTCTCGCAGCCTTGTATTCTATACCCGTCCCGATGATGGGAGCTTCAGTCCTGATAAGAGGCACAGCCTGTCTCTGCATGTTCGATCCCATCAGCGCTCTGTTGGCATCGTCATTCTCGAGGAACGGGATCATTGCCGTAGCAACTGAAACCAGCTGTTTGGGAGACACGTCCATGTAATCGACGCGCTCTCTCTCAACCTCGATTATGTCATCTTTATATCTGCAGAGCACCTTCCTGTCCCTGAACCTGCCGTCCTTATCGAGCACTTCGTTGGCCTGTGCAATAATAAATCTGTCTTCCTCATCTGCCGTGAGATAATGGATCTCATTGGTCACTATCCCCGAAGCCTTGTCGATCTTTCTGTACGGTGCTTCGATAAATCCGTATTCATTGATCCTGGCATATGTGCTCAGTGAACCGATCAATCCTATGTTGGGACCTTCAGGTGTCTCTATCGGACACATGCGGCCATAGTGGGAATGATGAACGTCACGCACTTCGAAGCCGGCCCTTTCCCTGCTGAGTCCTCCCGGTCCAAGTGCGCTGAGCCTTCTTTTATGTGTCAGTTCAGCCAGCGGATTCGTCTGGTCCATGAACTGGGACAGCTGGCTACTGCCGAAGAATTCCTTGATGGCTGCAGCTACCGGCCTTATATTTATCAGCGCCTGGGGAGTGACGATGTCGATGTCCTGTATGGTCATCCTTTCCTTTACGACCCTCTCCATCCTGGCAAGACCGATCCTGAACTGATTCTGCAGGAGCTCACCCACACAGCGCAGTCTTCTGTTGCCGAGATGATCTATATCATCATCCTCACCCACTTCATAGCTCAGATTGATGAGGTAATTGACGGATGCTATTATATCTTCCTCCGTGATATGTTTTGGAACGAGCAGATCCGCGTTTTCCCTGATCGCCTGTTTGAGTTCCTTTTTGCCCTGATACTCATCCATGAGCTCTTTGAGTACGCTGAATCTTACTTTTTCCGAAATACCGGTATCAGTAACGTCAAAATCGACAAACGCCCTGAGATTTACAGTCCCGTTACCAATTACCCTTACCTTTTTCCCTTCAACATTGAGGTAAACGGAATTGATGCCTGAATTCTGTATGATTTCAGCCTTATCCCTGTCGATGTATTCGTCCTCTTCGGCAAGTATCTCACCGGTGACCGGGCTCACGATCCTCTCAGCGGATCTGTGACCGGCTATTCTCGAAGCCAGCGACAGCTTCTTGTTGAATTTGAATCTTCCGAATTTCGCAAGATCATATCTTTTCGGCTCGAAAAACAGGCTCCTGATCAGTGACGTAGCACTTTCGACTGTAGGCGGTTCGCCGGGTCTGAGCCTCTTATATATTTCAATGAGGCCTTCGTCCTGGGTTTTTGCACTGTCCTTCTGTATGGTGGCCATGACTCTTTCGTCATCGCCGAGCAGCTCGGTTATCTGCGCGTCAGTCCCATAACCCATTGCACGAACAAGGACTGTGATGGGCAGCTTCCTCGTTCTGTCGACCCTCACATACATTACATCATTTGAATCTGTCTCATATTCGAGCCATGCACCTCGGTTCGGTATGATAGTTGCTGAAAACAGCGGTTTTCCGGTTTTATCAAGCTTTTTGGAATAGTAAAGACCGGGTGATCTTACCAACTGACTCACAACGACCCTTTCAGCACCATTGATAACAAAGGTACCGTTTTCGGTCATCAGCGGGAAATCACCCATGAATATTTCCTGTTCCTTGACCTCTCCGGTTTCCTTGTTGATAAGACGGACCTTGACTTTCAACGGGGCTGAATATGTAGTATCCCTTTCCTTACACTCTTCAACACTGTACTTGGGATTGTCGGTCTCCAGCCTGTAGTCCGGGAATTCAAGCACCAGATTCCCGGTATAGTCCTGAATGGGAGAAATGTCTCTGAACACCTCGCGAAGGCCTTCTTCCAGAAACCACTTGTACGAGTTCTTCTGCACTTCAATGAGATTCGGCATATCCAGGACTTCTTCGATCCTGGAATAGCTCATTCTGGTAGTCCGGCCCAGTTTTACGGGATGCACCATCAATAATCACCTCATAATATTATGACTTGTTAAAAAGAGCAACGTTACATGAAAGGCTTGCATTCATGCAATTCAACCGGATCACCGACTTCATCAGTGCGATACGCCGGTGTATTCAAGCCTTTATATTCTATTTCTATAAAAGCTTTTCGGGGCAATTTCGCACAGCAATCCGACAGAGAAATCTGAACTGCATGTGTATCGACTCATATATACGACTAATATATATGAATGTGGCAGGATTTCGATTTCATTCGTCAAATTGCCTAAAACCATTAAATAATTATTAACAGTTCTTGTGTATTTTATTCCCCTGTGTTATAATCAATTTACAGTTGAATCCGGTCTTATCCTGAAAAAGCACACAAGTATCAGATTATAACGCATTTTATAATTCTAGCATACAGCATAATACTTGTCAACGAGATTTCGTGCTGTTTTTTTATTGTCTTTTCCACCGCATTTGTTGGTGCTTTCCACTGCTTTTGGGGCTGTCTCATCGCCTTCACCGGCCTTCGCATCGCATTTGTCAGCCTTTGCA
>DGEE01000153.1 GCA_002385815.1 Hungateiclostridiaceae bacterium UBA3934 | reverse complement strand
TTTGACGGATCGGAAGATACCGAAAGCTCGACTTCTCCGGCGAAATCCTTCTGCAGGGTGAAAGCGATACCGTTGATGCTGAAGCTGTTCGTCGAGCGCGTTATCACGTGTTCAACCGGCTGATCGTCCTCATCGGTTATGGTCGGATCGATGTAGGTTATGCTTGCATCCCGGCCTCTGATTTCCTCTGTCGTAACCAGCCCCAGTGAAGCAAGCAGTCCGCCGCTGCTGTCAGTTGCCATTATGCGGGCAGTTGCGCCGGTTTCCTTCGTTTCAAGTATGAAAATGTCGTTGAGGCTGTCATAGCTCATCCTGACGCCTGCAGCCGTGTTCGAATTGACCGCAGCCATTATCTTGTTCAGGGATGTCGTTTTCGCATCGAATGTGAAAGTCTGGCCGTTTATCTCAAAGCTTATTTCGGTATTGCCGTCACTAATGCCAAGAGGTATTGCAAACCTGTCCTTTATATCGTAAATGTTGGCATTGAGATTTATTTTACTGGAATTGTTGTTGCCGTCCAGCCCGATTGCCTCAAGCCCGCTGTTCTGCACCGCGGATACCGATACTTTCTCGTCCGGATTGGAGCTCTCCAGCACTATTTTATTGTTTTCAACCTTGACATTTATATTGTTTCCTTCTATCCCCATTATTGGATCGTCCAAAATAGTTTTTATCACCGCGGCCAGGCCATCGGCATTCTCATAGCTTCCCGTGGGAAGCTCGATTTCCATTTCCCTGGTAGATCCCTCTGAACTGACAGTAACCTTGAACTTGTTGTTCAGGCCCGTCAGTGTTATCCCGGAACTCAGGTCCTTGTTGAATATCGCGGCATATCCGTCATTCACGGTGTTGGAGAATGTGAGGGTATTCGAACTGCTTGTCTCGAATGAAATCCTGCCCCCATCCGCTCTCACTGTGATTTTTCCGCTTCCGAACGCTTCATCCAGCTTGCTTTGCAGATCTGCCCGAAGCGAGTTTATGTCGGTCAGATTGTCGTTAAGGACAATGTTTTTCTTGACGCCATTGAATTCAACGTCAAATACGTTGTTGCCCTTTTCACCGCTTATATTTACCGATTCGAGCGGCTTGCCCGTGAGGTGTCCTGCAACTTCTGCGCCAAGTACCCTGGCGGTTTTGGCGGTCCTGATATTCCTGATTATATAGCTGCCCGCTCTTGCGCCTGAAGCTGCCGAAGCCGTGAAATAAGGGCTCGTGTCCTGACCACCATATTTGATCTCGAATGCATTGTAAATGTTGGAGTTCCTCATATCGGTCGCAGGCTTCAGTGAATTGAAATACTCGTTACTGAAGCTCTGGAGCGCGCTGATTATCTCCCTGTACTGCTCCTGCTTCCATACCAGCAGCTGCCTGCTTTTTGACACGGAATCCACTTTGAGCCTTTCGACCTGCATCAACTGATAAACCAGGCCGTCCACATCCAAGCCGGACAATCCGGTGATCCTTGTGGTGGGGTTGTATGATGTATAGATGTAACTCATCAGAAATCACCTTCTCTCGTCTACCATAAGCCCTGCCATTTCGAGCATGCTTGCTATCATGTCCAGTATCTTTTTCGGAGGTATTTCCCTGATGACCTCTTTGGTAGTCTCGTCGATGACCCTGATCATGATATCATTTGTACCTTCATGTATCTTGTACTCGAATCTCCTGTTGTATCCCTCTACCACTTTGTTCATTTTGTCCACAGCTTCAGAAACTACCCGTTCATTTATGGGATATTCAGCTGTCTCAATCTTTTTCTGCTGTGCAACTCTTTCCTGACCTGTCTTCACCTGTACAGCATCCGCAGCCCTGTTGCCGAAAAACTGCGGTTCATTGCCGACTTTCATGCCGGCTGTGGCATCCATGCCCTGAATCCTCATATTGATCCCTCCATGAAATCACCGAATAGGACAAAATCTCTCGTCTTATTTATCGGAAAAATATATAAAAGTGTTTATATGTTTTTTAAAGTGTCTCTATTTTCGCTCTGTTCTTGATATTTTTCATTGCATTTTTTGTGTCGAAAATGAACCTGCTGTGCTTTTCTATAAACTCATAATCATAACAACCGTGCATCGTCGTGATGATCACCAGATCCGCAGCCTCCAGGGCTTCAGCGGTCAGAGGCACCGATTCGTAGGATCTTCCTTTGTATGTAAATTTAGGTACATACGGGTCATTGTACTTCAGGACAGCGCCATGCCTGACAAGCAGATCCATGACTTTGAGCGCCGGCGATTCCCTCACATCATCGATGTCCTGCTTGTATGCCGCGCCGAGCACCAGTATTTCGGAACCATTGAGCGGTTTGCCGAAGCGGTTCAGTATCTTCATCGCCCTTTCAAGCACGAATTCCGGCATATAATTGTTGATCTCTCCTGCAGTTTCTATCAGCTTTGTGTGGTAACCGTACTCCCTGGCTTTCCATGTGAGATAAAACGGATCGACAGCTATGCAGTGCCCTCCGACACCCGGTCCCGGGTAAAAAGGCATGAATCCGTACGGTTTGGTTTTTGCCGCTTCGATTACCTCCCAGACATCTATGCCCATTTTATCGCATATGATCGCCAACTCGTTCGCCAATGCAATGTTTACGTTCCTGAACGTATTTTCCAGTATTTTCTCCATTTCCGCGACCCTCGGCGACGATGCCCTGAACACTTCGTTGTCGAGCACATTGTTGTAAAGCGCGGCAGCCACTTCAGTACAATCAGGAGTTACCCCTCCGACTACTTTCGGCGTATTTTTTGTTTTATATATCTTGTTCCCCGGGTCAACACGTTCCGGAGAAAAAGCAAGATAAAAATCTGTTCCGCATTTGAGCCCGGTGGATTCCAGTATCGGCATCAAAACCTCTTCGGTGGTCCCCGGATATGTAGTGCTTTCAAGTACGACCAGCATGCCTCTGTGGAGGTATTTTGCCATTTCTTTCGCTGAATTTACGACATACGATATATCAGGCTGGGAATATTCATCCAGCGGTGTCGGTACACAAATGGCTATGCAGTCCACATCAGCGACAAAGCTGTAATCGCCGGTCGCCTTCAGTCTGCCTGATTCCACCAGTTTTTTCAGATCTGCCTGGACTACATCGCCAATATAATTGACTCCGTTATTGACCATCCTGACCTTCTGTTCCTGGATATCGAAGCCGATGACTTTGTATCCCGCCCTGGCCTTCTCCACCGCCAGCGGGAGTCCGACATATCCAAGGCCGATCACTCCGACGACCGCAGTTTTATTGCTGATCTTGTTCAAAAGGTCTGTTTTGATATCAATATTGTCCATGCATACCCGCCGCCTTATCATATACTCGTTCTATATATCGGCTTTATACAGAATTTACATCATAACGTATTTCATCAAAAGCCGGGAAGTCTTTTTCGGCAGCCAATGCCGAAGTTAACGGATTCGACGGTTTTGCCGATAAGATTTATATGACGGCACAGTCAGAAGCTGCAGTATCAAGAGGTGAATTTTCAATGAAAGATATCATAAACTTTGGTCTGGTGGGCTGCGGCAGGATATCAAAGAACCATATCGAAGCGATTTCAATGCTGAAAGACAGTGCCAGACTTGTTGCCGTATGCGATATAGACCCGGTAAGAGCGCAAAAGACGGGAGAAGAGAATTCCGTTGACTATTACACCTGCCTTGACGACATGCTTGCCAGAGATGATCTGGATGCAGTGTCGATCTGCACTCCAAGCGGGCTCCATCCTGCACATGGTATTGCCGCCGCAAAAAGAAAACTCCACGTGATAACCGAAAAACCCATGGCTACCAGCCTGAAAAAGGCGGATGAACTGATATCGGCATGCGACGAAAACGGCGTCCAGTTGTTCGTGGTTAAGCAAAACCGTCTCAACCCCACGCTTCAGCTTGTAAAACGCGCAATTGACAAAGGGCGCTTCGGGCGGATATACATGGCCATAGTAAATGTGCTGTGGTCAAGGCCGCAATCGTACTACGACCAGGCCAAATGGCGCGGCACATGGGAGTTCGACGGCGGTGCCTTCATGAACCAGGCAAGCCACTATATTGATATGATAGAATGGCTCATAGGGCCTGTCGAAAGCGTGTGCGCATATACCGGCACCCTGGCGCGCCGCATCGAGACCGAAGACACCGGCACCGCCTGCATCAAGTTCAGGAGCGGGGCCATGGGGTCGATCAACGTTACGATGCTGACATACCCGAAAAACTTTGAAGGATCGCTGACCATTATAGGAGAAAACGGCACCGTCAGGGTAAGCGGAATTGCAGTCAATAAAATAGAGCACTGGGAATTCCGCGATTACGATGACGACGACAAGCTGGTCGGGATGAGTTCATACAATCCTCCCAACGTATATGGCTACGGGCATACAGGCTACTACAAGAACGTGATAGATACGTTAAAGGGAATTGCGGAACCTGATACCGACGGCAGGGAAGGCCGGAAATCGCTTGAGCTTATCCTTGCCATATATAAATCGGCAAGGGAGGGCCGAAGCATCCCGCTTCCGCTGGAGTATTAGGGTATGGGGACACTCCTCTGCAAAGAGGCATACCAT
>DGEE01000050.1 GCA_002385815.1 Hungateiclostridiaceae bacterium UBA3934 | reverse complement strand
GAGGCCGCCTGTAAAAGTGAATCACTGGTACGGATACAGGACCAGGATGTCCATGAAAAACAGGGACACCTGGGATTTTGCGCACAGATATGCGGGAAAGATCTGGCTTATTACAGGATGGATCATATTGCTGGTCACTATTCCCGTAATGCTGATGTTTTTGGGAAAAGACCCGGAGACTGTTGGTATAGCCGGCGCAATCGTCTGCATCGTTCAAAGTATCCTGATGGCTGGGGTGATTGTTCCGACTGAAATGGCATTGAGAAAGAAGTTTGATAAAGACGGAAATCGTAAGGAAACCTGATGTAAAGCAGCGGCTGGTCAGCATTATACGGTTTTGCCAGTGATGCATGCTGCCGGAAAGCTGTGAGATAATCAGAAATGTAAGGACGCGAAACAGGTGTCCTTATATGATATTTGATGTTGCCTTTAATGAAATGAGAGTTGCAGCTGACAGCGAGAGATATGCACAGGGGAAGGTGTCTGGAAATTTCGTCCCTTTTATATTAGAATATAAGGTAATATTCTGCTATTTATGCAGACTATTGTATCGTGTGGGATAAAGGTGTTTGCAGAGATGCTAAAGCGGTGTGTTGGGGGGGGAGTTGTGCATGGGATCAAGGTGTTTAGTCGAGTTGGAAAATCCGATTCTAAGGCTCGGAAAATCGGGGAACATCCTCTATGTAATCTCGGGTAAAAAATTCATTAAAGTGGACAGTAATACGGGTGAGATACTGCAAAAAGCAGAGGTGTTTGCAAAGGACAGCAAAACCAGGCGTTTTATCATCGATAAGGATGTTATTTACTGCAGAGACTTTTACAGGCTGTACAAAATCGATGCCGGGACAATGGAGATAATCAGCAGGTGGGAATTAGGGTCTGATTTGAGCTCTGACATATGTGCGCTTGGTTCAGATGAGACCAATGTATATGCAAGCATCAGAAATGGCGGCTTTGCGGTAATCAATAAATCTTCAGGTGAAGTAAAAACATATGCGGTCTCTGATAGCAGCATATGGGATATGATTGTCAGCGACCGCATTTATGCCGGCAGTGTCGACGGAAACCTTTATGTGATCGATAAGGCAGGTTTCAAAGTACTGGACAGTAAACCGATCCATAAGAAGAACCTGAAAAGCCTGCTGCTCGAGGGGGATGTGATCTATACGGCTTCACAGGACCTGTCCATTGCAAAGGTCAATAAAAATACCCTTGATGTAATTGACCGAAAAAAGCGCTGTCACAACAAGATGTTTTATATCGCGGGGATCTGGCAGGACTGTCTGGTTACTGTCAGCCCGCCATGCGGTGAAATGAAAGTGTGGAATAAATCAGATTTTTCATTGTACAGGACTGTCAACAGGGGCAACTGGGATTCCTTCATCGATGGAGACAGGCTATACGAAAAGGCAGATAACAGAATAGTTTGCACCGATCTGGACGGAGGCATATGCTTTGGATGGAGTTAGACAGAAACCTGTGAGATCGAGTCTGGATGCTGACTGTAAAGTGATGATGAGGATCATGAGCAATATCCGTAAAGTGAGAGTTGCTGCAAAAGATGGCTATTGCAGGGTAGTCTGTTATCTGAAACGGATCCTTATATCAAATCAAAAAATATGCAGATCGGATTTGAGTCTGGCATCATGCAGGATGTTCAGATAGTGCTGCAGGCTTATTTTGAACTCAGGGCATGTAATGGTGAGGTCAACAGAGTAGTGGAAGTTTTCTGCCAGGATTGTCCGGGAAGCAGTGCAGGTAGCAAAAGCTTTTTACCATGTGAGATACCTGGACCATTGCGCCCGGACCAACATAGAAATACAGGAAGTATTCGATACAATAGTAAGCCAAAGAGGTCAGTCATGATAAAGTTGATCGTTACAGATCTGGATAACACGCTTCTGAGAAGTGACAAATCTATTTCTGAATATACGATTTCCATACTCAGGAGATGCCGGGAAAAGGGGATCAGAATTGCTTTTGCTACAGCCAGGTCAGCACAATCTGCGGCGAGATTTCTGGACATGTTTGCTCCTGATATTTTTATCGGGTACGGTGGTGCTGCTTCATTTGCTGGCAAAGAGGTGATTTCCCGCTTTGAGATCCCCGCTGAGATTTCATCCCGATTGATAGACAGATGCCTGCAGGAACCAGGGATCCTTTGTGTTAATGCAATAAATGAAACAGTTGCCTATACCAACAGAACAAAAGAGCCCGGTTCGGATTTTACCCATTATGAGTGCGTTGATTTTTCGCAACACAAGGATACAAACTACTTGAAAGTATCACTGGTCAGCAGTGATCCCTGCGCAGTAGAGCGTATTGTCTCAAATTTTTCTACTCTCAGCTTTTTACGGTACACTGGTGAGGACTTATACAGTATAGGTGACCGCAGTGCTGATAAGTGGAATGCAGTCAAGGCTGTCGCTGAATATTTTGATATTGATACAGATATGGTCGCAGCTTTCGGTGACGACATAAATGATCTTGAAATGGTAAAGAACTGCGGCATCGGCGTGGCAGTAGAGAATGCCATCGAAGCAGTAAAAGCAGTTGCAAAATACATCTGTGACACCAACGATAATGACGGCGTCGCAAAATGGCTGGAGGAGCATATACTTTCTGAGGAGTCAGTATCGTGAAATTGCACAAACAGCTTTTTCTGGTAGATTTTAACTTTTTCAAACTCAGGACAACACCGGCATCACATCCTCAAATGCGCGAAATAGCGATTCCGCTGCTTAAAGCATTTGCAGAGATGATCCCGGTTGTGTCCGATGATATCGTTGAGTAATCGACACTTTAAGTTACAGGAGGGTGTTATGCTTGAGGTAAAACAGGTAGATAACAGCAACAGGCAGAGCGTGGTCGACCTGATAGCGGACCACTGGGGCAGTTCTATCGTCGTAACCAGGGGAAAAGGTCCATCACGCCAAAGACCTGGACGGGTTTGCAGTTTATGAGAACAGTGAAATGGTCGGGCTCATTACATACCACATTGTGAACAACGAATGTGAGATAGTGTCCCTGGACAGCATGTCGGAAAACCGGGGGATCGGTACGATGCTCATCGAGAAGGTGACTGATGTGGCCAGGAAGCACGGATGCAGGAGAGTGTGGCTGATAACGACGAATGACAACACTCATGCTATCCGTTTTTACCAGAGGAGAGGTTTCAATATGGCGGCACTGCATGTCAACGCTATCGAGGAATCCAGGAAGATCAAGCCGCAAATACCGCTGTACGGGTTTGACGGCATCCCGATAATGCACGAAGTCGA
>DGEE01000059.1:3474-5334 GCA_002385815.1 Hungateiclostridiaceae bacterium UBA3934 | reverse complement strand
TTTTTCCGCCGGAAAGCGCCCTTTCTATATCATCAGCGCTTGTGCAGACGGCAAACACATCCCCATGCTCCTGCTGTGCTTCGTACACAACATCAAGTATGGACAGTACACGTGTAAGAGTGTCATTTCTGTAATCATGCGGGTGGGCAAACGACGCAAAGAACTGTACACATCGGCCGATCCCCTTGAGCCTTTTTATGTCAAGCTGGAACTGGTTTTCATACAGGTCGCCATTGTTCTTATATACGGATAATGCAGTATCACAGTGTGCATCTACTATCAGCATTAAAAAGCACCTCTTATCAGATTGATTGTTTTTGGTAATACACTGTCTTTTGTACGACTGGCTATCACCTCGATCACATCGAAACGCATGAACCTGTCTTCCATTCTGTTCTGCTTGAGATAGATCCACGCCAGTGATCTTATTTTTTGCATCTTCTTGTGATCCACAGCTTCAGAGGGCGCTCCAAAAGTATCCGAAGTCCTTGTTTTGACTTCTATGAAGCAGATGCAGGAATCTTCCTCGGCGATTATATCTATTTCTCCGAACCTGCCTGATCTGAAATTCCTATTAAGTATGGTAAAGCCGTTTTTGATAAGATAATCGACAGCTATCTGTTCCCCGGTTTCCCCCAGTTGACGGTTATTCATCTCTCTTCCTCATAAGCCGGAGGCTTTGGGAATTTGCCATCCATATCGCCGACAAACACAAGTATTTTTGCCACGACTTCATAAAGCTCCGGCGGGATCTCATCACCTATATCAAGCAGATTCAGTGCATGGGCCAGCGATGGATCCTCATGGACCGGCACGCCGCTCTCCTTAGCTTTTTCAACTATTCTTTCGGCTGTCTCACCTTTGCCGAGCGCTATTATCTCGGGTGCGTCGTTTTCAGCAGTGTATCTCAGCGCGGCAGCCTCTTTGATTTTCTTTTTGTTTTTATCCATACTGATTACTTCCTCTATTTATAAACTATATGCGGAAATCTATCTTCCCGTGGCCGAAGCCTGCTGTTTTCGCCAGGAGCAGCTTTTCCTGCCCGACCGGACCGGAAGGTCCACTGATGGTGGAGTATTTTACATTCACAAGCTTATATCCGGATTCGCTTAGACTGGAATAAAGGCTTGTGATATTGTTCCTGATGAAATCGCTGACAGCCTGGCTTTCAGTCCTCAGATCCATGCCGATACCCTGACCCTTCACATCCAGCAAAGTCTCGACTCTGCCCATGTTCAGAGTGTCGAGAGACAGGAAGATAACCGTATCATGAGGATCGATTTTTTTCCTGCCCTGTTTGCGCTTCATCACATAGAGTTCTGCAGTTCCCGTTTCACCGCCCAGATTTACCGGCAGTTGATAATACAGCATTTGATATGAATTCAGAAGCTCGATCATTCTTATTGTTTCCGTAACCAGAGAAAGAACTCGTGCTGCGTTTTCTGCTGCACTGGAGGAGGAAAACTGTGGTGAGCGCACTAATGCCTCCGCATCAGCCAATAACCTGCCTATCCTGTTTCTCATTTTTGCCGTGCCGATATCGTCTGAAGAAAGCTTGTTGTTCAGCCTGACAAACAGACCATCTATCGAAGACTTTATTTTTGCTGCTGAAACATTCTTCTCGGAATCTTCATCAGCAGATGCTTCACTGTCCGCAGCAGCAGTAGTTTTTCTTCCGACATCCGATATCAGGGACACTGTTGGTATATCCTCTGACACACCTCTGGCAGCACCGCCCTGGGAGGCTTTTTCTGTATTGCTTTTTGTGCCTGACAACTGTAAGGATGCATGTGCAGGGTCATCTGAAAGTCGGTCCGGGTCCTCTGAGGCTGTTTGCTGAATCTGCAATGCATCAGTGCC
>DGEE01000059.1:0-3244 GCA_002385815.1 Hungateiclostridiaceae bacterium UBA3934 | reverse complement strand
CCGGGGTCTTGTGATGATACTGCGACGGATTGTTCAGCCGTAATATCGGTGATATCAACTGCAGTTGCCGAAGCAGATACGGACGGTCCTGCATCCTTATCAGAAGACATCACAGTCTGCTCAGCCGATTTATTCTCAGTCAGCAGTTCCAATGCTTTTGCAAGGGATTCCAGCAGTTGCCCAAGCTTAAGCTCGCCATCAAGGAGTCTGACCAGCATTTCGTGATCCAACCCTGTCGGATCGATTTTATTGGATACGATAAATGCCGCTTTTTCCGGGTCCAACACATCGGAGCTTCTTATCAGATCTGATGCTTTTGCCATGTCGTCGGCATTAAGCTCCCTATTGTATATCAGTAATTCGGAAGCCAGCTTCAGATTCATTTCATCAGGCTCGATGCCCAAAGATTCGAGTAGCTTCCGGAGTTTATCACTACCTGCTTTTACATGGGGTGAAAGTTCGGTGACGATTTCAAGAATAATCGACGTTTCAGATCTTGATTTCACACTCAGTGTGACCAGATCACCAGCTTTGAGACCGGTATCTTTGACAGTCCCGGCTTTCAGGATCGTGCCGTCAGAAAGCCTCAGAACAACTTCATCCTGTGATGTCTCCAGCACCTTTGCACTGATGACGTCACCTTTATCCAGACGGCTCACCAGATCGTTGACCCCGCTGGTGTTTCCGGAAGAAATTATTCCTCTGCTGTCGATACGCATATCATACTCCTTGATATATTCCAGACTTCTTTCATGTCGTGAAATTTTTTGTAAAGCTCACTCTATGTATCGGACAAATACCGTGTTTTTTTATAGCTTCTATGTGCTGCTTTGTTCCATAGCCTTTATGTTTGCTGAATCCATAGACAGGATACTTTTTGTCTGCTTCTGTGATCAGACGGTCCCGCGTCACTTTTGCAACTATGGACGCCGCCGCTATTGTTATACTCAGCTTGTCTCCCTTTACTATAGCCTTTTGTGGAATATCTGTCCCGTCAATCTCCATGGCATCGACCAGGATTAGCTGAGGCTTTGGGCTGACACGCTCTGCAGCCATCCTCATCGCCATTTTGGCTGCATTTAGTATGTTGACTTCATCTATCGTTTTTTCATCGACGATGCCGATACCGACAGATACGGCTTTCTCCATGATGATGTCATACAGTTTTTCTCTTTTTGTCGGGCTTAATTTCTTAGAGTCGTTTATCCCTTCTATAAAGCAATACTGAGGCAGTATAACGCAGGCTGCCACTACAGGTCCGGCCAACGGGCCCCTTCCGGCTTCATCTATGCCTGCCACAAGCTCAATGCCGCTGGCGAATGCTTCTTTTTCATATACGTACATTTCAGTTAGACGCTGCATTTCTTTTTCATACTTAAGCTTTTGCTTTTCATTCCCGGGATTCTGTATCCCTCTCTGCAGCATCTGACCCGCCATTGCCTGTTTTGTCTTTTCCACTTCTCTCATTTTGATCCCCCGTCTCATTCCATATCGGCCTCTCCAGCGATATGGTACCTATCCTGCCTTCCCGGAATTCATCCAGGATCGTATCGGATATCCTTTTCAGATCTATTACTCCACCCGGCAGCATACATCCCCTGTTTCTGCCCGCAGCTTCCAAAAGCTCATGGCCTTTAAGACCTTCAGCATTCTGCAGTTTATATCGTTTGATAAACAGTTCGGGATATTCCTTCGAAAGCTTCTCAGCCAGCGCTGCTGCCACCTGTGCAACATCAAGGATCTCATCCTTGATCGCACCTGTAAATGCCAGATTCAGCGCTGTCTCTTTATCATCGAATTTGGGCCAAAGAATTCCCGGCGTATCCAGCAAGTCGATCTCCGGATTCAAACGGATCCACTGCTTCCCTCTTGTGACACCTGGCCTTGCTCCTGTAGCTGCAGCGGATTTGCCGGCTATTTTGTTTATGAATGTGGATTTGCCGACATTGGGTATGCCTACCACCATAGTTTTTATTGTCCTGAAACGGCGCCCTTTCTGCCTGTCTCTTTCGAACCTCTCTCTCATCAGATATTTGAGGTCCTTTATGAGCGTATTGAGACCGGTCCCTTTTACAGAATCAGCAAATAAGACAGGTATGCCCCTGCTATTATACCAATCCTTCCATTCCTTCGAAATGCTGCTGTCTGCCAGATCCGATTTATTCAGCACGATCAGCCTTGGTTTGTTCTTTATGATCCTGTCTATTTCAGGATTTTTGCTGCTGGCAGGTATCCTGGCATCAAGAAGCTCTATTACCACATCCACCAGCTTTAGATTTTCCGACAAAAGGCGTTTTGTTTTTGCCATATGCCCCGGAAACCATTGAATATTCATGATTGCCTGTCCTTTTCCTTAACATGATGATATTTAGTATGCCCACAGTCCATCTTGCGGACGTTTTCCCTGTGTACTATATAAAATACAAAAGGGACCCTCGGTCCCCTTCATATTCATTCATTTTTTTGTAGGAAGCTTTTCTCTGACCTTTGCAGCCTTGCCTACTCTGCCGCGCAGGTAGTAAAGCTTGGCCCTTCTTATCTTACCTTTTCTGACAACTTCGATGTTGCTGATTATGGGAGAATGGACCGGAATAGTCCTTTCAACACCGACTCCATAGGATATCCTTCTTACAGTGAAGGTTTCTTTAAGACCGGAGCCTTTCTTTGCAATAACAGTTCCTTCGAATATCTGGATCCTCTCTCTGGCGCCTTCCTTGACCTTCAGATGTACTTTGACGTGATCACCTATGCTGACGAAAGGCAGATCATCACGCAACTGTTCTTGCTCCAATGTTCTGATTATATCCATCAATGCCCCTCCTCTCTTGCCAGGACGTTCATAAATGCTTTATTGCAGCATCAGCGGACCGCCCGTAATACACACGCCTGATATTATAGCACATGGAAGTATTATTTGTAAATAAAATTTTATAATGATACCACCGGATTACTTAATAATCTCAAAAACTATACTGCGTCAGGCATCCTGCTTCCAAACTCCCACATCTCATATTTCACATCTCACACCTAACTTCCTTGCTCTCTTCCCTGCCCTGACCTGACCTCTAACTTCCCTCTTCTGATCTCTCACTTCTCACTTGTCCTCATCCAACAGCTTTTTGTCCTCTTCGGAGAGTATTAATTTTTCAAAAAGATCCGGCCTCTTGTCCCTTGTCCTTTTAAGAGATTGAAGCCTTCTCCATTTTTCTATATTAGCATGATGTCCTGACAACAGTATGTCAGG
>DGEE01000166.1:6745-7153 GCA_002385815.1 Hungateiclostridiaceae bacterium UBA3934 | reverse complement strand
AGATGTGTATAAGAGACAGGAATACAGGAACAAGTTTTCAAATCCGTATATAGCGGCAGCCAGGGGATATGTGGACGATGTCATAGATCCTTCGACAACAAGGGCGCGACTCATCAATGCCCTTGAGATGCTTGCAGGCAAGAGGGAGAACAGACCGGCCAAAAAGCATGGGAACATACCGTTATGATATGGAGGTGCAGACATGTCATCATACGAGAACGTAAATAATGATAATGAAATACTGGCTGTAATAGCAGCAGCCATAGCCGCAATGGAAACCAGGCCCGGCCACAGGCTGGTCGTGAGATCCATGAGGCAGATACCTCAGACGTCGCCGGTCTGGAATACTGCAGGCAGGCTCGAGCGTCTCAGCCGCGATTTGAATTCATAATATGACCATAGAACAAA
>DGEE01000166.1:3655-6654 GCA_002385815.1 Hungateiclostridiaceae bacterium UBA3934 | reverse complement strand
GAAGTAAAGGGCGGCTCTGCACCGGCATATACGACAGCGGCACCTGCACAGACCACAACCGCACCTGCTCCTGCACCGGCACCAGCTCCTGTAGCTGCTCCTGCACCGGCACCAGCTCCTGCACCTGAGACCAGGACTTCGCCGGCGGGAACAACAGGCTCTGTAAAGGTAACAGCTCCAATGCCGGGAACAATACTCAATATAACAGCTTCGGTCGGTGACAGGGTGAAAAGGGGCCAGGTATTGCTGATACTTGAAGCTATGAAAATGGAAAACGAGATCGTTGCTCCTTCAGATGGTACCGTTGCTTCCATAAATGTAGCCGGCGGGGCATCAGTAAATGCCGGAGATCTGCTTGTAACATTAGATTAAGTAAATAAGGAGGACAGATAATGGCAAAAGTAAAAATAACAGAAACCATACTAAGAGACGCGCATCAGTCTTTGATAGCCACAAGGATGTCAACGGATGATATCCTTCCAATAGTGGAGAAACTGGACGAAATAGGGTATCAGTCATTGGAATGCTGGGGAGGGGCGACATTCGATTCATGTCTCCGCTTTCTGAACGAAGATCCATGGGAAAGGCTCAGAAAGATAAGATCCAAAGCCAAAAAGACTAAGCTGCAGATGCTGCTCAGGGGGCAGAATCTTCTTGGATACAAGCATTACGCTGATGATGTGGTCGAATACTTTGTTCAGAAATCCATAGCAAACGGTATCGATATCATCAGGATATTCGATGCTTTGAATGACCCGAGGAACATTGAGGCCGCTATCAAAGCCTGCAAGAAAGAAGGCGGTCATGCACAGGCAGCGATGAGTTATACTATAAGTCCGGTCCACAATCTGGAGCTGTTCGTAAAGGATGCCCGTATACTGGAGGAAATGGGTGCTGACAGTATATGCATCAAGGACATGGCCGGTCTGCTCGTACCGTATGCTGCATATGACCTGGTCAAGGCACTGAAGGAGAATGTAAAAATACCGATACAGCTTCATACACATTACACCAGTGGTGTAGCTTCCATGACATACCTCAAGGCGATAGAGGCCGGGGTCGATGTGGTAGACTGCGCTATCTCACCGCTGGCAATGGGTACCTCCCAGCCGCCCACAGAGCCGCTGGTTGCTACCCTTAAGGACACAGAATACGATACTGGTCTGGATCTTGGAAAACTCAGTGAGATTGCAGATTACTTCAGACCTATCAGGGAGAAATATATACAGTCGGGCATGCTGGATACAAAAGTCATGGGTGTGGATGTCAACACGCTGAAATACCAGGTGCCGGGCGGGATGCTTTCCAACCTGGTATCGCAGTTGAAGCAGGCTGGTAAATCAGATCTGTTCGAAGAAGTTCTAAAAGAAGTCCCGAGAGTAAGAGAAGACTTCGGTTTCCCGCCGCTGGTGACACCGACAAGCCAGATTGTTGGAACCCAGGCTGTCATGAATGTCATCACAGGTGAAAGGTACAAGATGGTACCAAAGGAGTCAAAAGCGCTGGTCAGGGGCGAATATGGAAAGACACCGGCTCCTATCCCGGAACACATCAGAAAGAAGATACTCGGAGACGAGGAGCAGATCACCTGCAGACCTGCCGATCTGATCGAGCCTGAGCTTGATAATATCAGAAAGCAGATAACCCAGTATATCGAGCAGGATGAGGACGTACTCACATATGCACTGTTCCCGCAGGTGGCTGAAAACTTCTTCAAGCTGCGTCAGGCAGAGAAGTATAAAGTTGACGGTACCATGGTGGATTATGAATTCAGGGTACATCCGGTTTGATAAGTAAGTGAATTTGGTGCCAGGTACGTAACATAGACACTTCCTGATGATTTCGTATCAAATAAGTGTCATGTTATGTGCCTGGCACCTTTTATGTATATATACATAGTTCTCCCGGTTGCTGACAAAGCGTATAACGCTGACCTCACTGCCCGGTTTTATATATCTGCCGCACTTCATGCATATGAACGATGATGAGCACATACAGGCGCCTGAAATGTCAGGCGACAGGTCTGAGATCTTCTGCCAGCATTTCCAGCCCACCTTGCATAGCTTTATCCTGTTGTCATAGTCAGCATAGACCCATCTGAGCAGCTTGTGGAAGTGAAAGGGGTATTTGGTGTATTTTATATACTGGCCTGGCAGTCCGAGTTTTTCAGCATAAAGTTCGAAGCATTTTTCAACTATTTCCTGTATCCTGCCGGTGATCTGCGTGGAATACCACAGATAGCCATTTGCTGAAAGCCATGTTTTAAGCCGGTCAAACATATAGCCCCTGCAGACTTCGATCATCTCACTCTTTGCAGGTCTGAGGGCCCTGAAGGCGGCATAAACGATTTTAACGACTTCGTCAAGGTATTTTTTTGATCCGAAATTTTCCCTGTTATAAAGCTCAACAGGGATGATATCGAAATAATACTCATTGGTTTCCGGTCTGTACACACCGATGCAGGTACCGCCGACGAAGCTACCGCTTCCGGAATCATCTATCTGAAGCATGCTGCCTCCAGTAAAAACCCATATAGATATTATCATTGTCATATTACTGAAAAAAATGCGGACCGGCAAAGCAGTATTATACCGAAAGCCGCCAATGAGTCCGGGATGCCTTACCTGCCAATTGCTTATATTATAGCATCCCTTGATTTTTGTATGGTCGGAATGTAATATAAAATTGATACGACGGTTTGCAAAATTTGTATACAGCTTTGGAGGACCTATGGACAACAAAAGCTTTGACCTTATAAACAGGATAAACAGTATAAAAAAGCTCAGTAAAGGCCAAAAGCTCATCGTTGATTATATAACCAACCATTATGACAAAGCCGCTTTCATGACTGCAGCCAGGCTGGGAGAAGCTGTAGGAGTCAGCGAATCGACGGTGGTCAGGTTTGCGCTGGAACTGGGATATGAAGGCTATCCCAAAATGCAGAAGGTCCTTCAGGAGATGGTGAAAAACAAGCTGACGGCTATCCAGAGGATGGAGAT
>DGEE01000166.1:0-3531 GCA_002385815.1 Hungateiclostridiaceae bacterium UBA3934 | reverse complement strand
ATCACTCTGGAGGAGATAGACTATGGGGCATTCAATGCGACTGTGGAATGTATATTGAATGCCAGACGCATATACATACTCGGAGTAAGGAGCTCTGCGCCCCTCGCATATTTCCTCGGCTTCTATCTCAACCTGATACTGGATAACATAAGATTGGTGCACACAAACAGCATCAGTGAGATGTTCGAACAGATAATAAGGGCATCTGAAGGAGATGTCGTGATCGGGATGAGTTTCCCCAGATACTCGAAAAGAACAGCAAAGGCGATGGAGTTCGTTAAAAGCCAGGGAGCCACTGTTATCGCAATTACCGACAGCACGGAATCACCAGTGGCCGGCAGTGCCGATCATTGTATATGTGCAAGGAGCGATATGGCATCTTTTGCAGATTCTCTTGTCGCGCCGCTTAGTGTCATCAATGCATTGATTGTAGCGATAGGCATGAGAAAAAAGAAAAGTGTCTATGATACTTTCGAGAAGCTGGAGAAAATATGGGATGAATATCAGGTATACGAAAAATATGATATCGAAGATAAGGACAAGAGGGTGGACAGTTGAGCAGAAAGGTTATCATCATCGGAGCCGGGGCAGCAGGGCTCATGGCTGCATGCAGAGCAGCGGAAAGAGGCCTTGAGACCATCCTGCTCGAGAAGAACGACAGACCAGGCAGGAAGCTGAGGATATCAGGCAAGGGACGCTGCAACATTACAAACAACACGGATATTGACGGGTTGATACAAAACATTCCCGGCAACGGGAGTTTTTTATATTCATCTTTTTACACATTCTCAAACGACGATATCATGCAGTTCTTTAGGATGGAGGGTCTGGACCTCAAGGTCGAAAGAGGCGGCAGAGTATTTCCTGTCTCAGATGATGCCAGAGATGTGATATCAGTATTGGTCAGGCGCGCCGAAAAGTCAGGTGCGGAAATAAGGTACCGTTCACCTGTCGATTCCATCGAGATATCAGACGGCGCCGTAAAAGGAGTAATGCTGAAGAGCTCAGAAGCTATCAGGTGCGATTCAGTAGTGCTTGCCACAGGAGGTGCGTCTTATCCGGGAACCGGCTCCACCGGTGATGGCTACAGGATGGCACAGAGACTTGGGCATACCGTGACACCGCTAAAACCGTCCCTGGTTCCTCTTATTTGCAATGAGAAGTGGGTCAGGGATCTTCAGGGGCTTACGCTTAAAAACGTATCGGTCACCATATATGACAGGAACAGAAAAAAAGTATACACTGACTTCGGCGAAATGCTTTTTACCCATTTCGGAGTATCAGGTCCTGTCATACTCAGTGCCAGCAGGCACATCATGCAGTATGACTACAGGGATGTTTTCCTGTCGATAGATATGAAGCCGGCACTTAGTGATGAGGCGCTGGACAACAGGATACTGAGGGATTTTGAGAAGTATTCCAGAAAACAGTTCAAAAACAGTCTTGATGACCTGCTGCCTCAAAAAATGATACCTGTGATCACAAAATTGTCTCAAATACCGGCCGACAAGCCTGTGAACCAGATAACAAAGGCTGAACGGAGAGCTCTTGCAGCACTGCTTAAAGGACTGACGCTTGAAATAAGCGGTTCCAGGCCTATCAGTGAAGCAATAGTAACCGCTGGCGGCATCAGTACGGATGAGATCGAACCGGCCACCATGGGATCCAGGTTAATAAAGGGTCTGTTTTTTGCTGGCGAGGTGATTGATGTGGACGGATACACTGGTGGTTACAATCTGACCATTGCCTTTTCAACGGGCTATGTCGCAGGATCCAATTGCTGATATATTGTTCACACACCATTGCAAAGGCTACATTTCAAATCTGCTTCCCGTATCGGAAGGAAAATTTCAAGCCTGCCCGGTATTATTTACGCACATCTGAGCATAATACGTAGTAAAGATACCAGTAATTACCGGAGTTGATCATGAGAATCCTCACCAGCAGGCAAACCGGCAACAGAAGTAATATAAAGGATAAGAAAACAGGCATTTGTGACAGTATGGAAAGAATACTGATGTCACTTTTTATCATCGTTTTTACCCTGTTTATAGGCATACAGGCTGCTCTTACCGATGCAGGTATGAGGGGACTGTTTGTCAGGGAGGCCATGGAAGGTGAACCCCTTGGTGATGAGGTGTTTCTATTTAAAAAATGCAGAATGGAGCTGGAGCTTGTTGGGATGTCTGCCTGTCCTGAGCTGAAAGTACTGGTGAATGGCACAGAGAAAGGAGACTTCAGGTATGATAAGGTATTGCTGGAATTGAAGGAGGGAGATGTGGTCGAGCTGGATGCCAGCAGGCTTCTCATCAATGTGCAGATCCGAATAAGCGCTGTAAGCCGGAATTTGCCACACCTTCTCGGCAGGACTGTCAGTGCATCTGACGGTATAGTACCCGTAGCTGTTGCGATCATCGATCAATAAGTACTCATATCTTATACCATGTCTGATAAAAATACATATCTTACAACAACAATATTGTACATTTTACATTATTCCTATATAATAAATAAGAAGTTTTGAGAGGATAAGAATATGGAAAACATTTTGAAAGAATTCGGCAGCAGAGATATTGCCGGTGCTGCCATAAAGATAGCACTGACAAAAGACAGAGCAGAAGAGAAACAATTGCAGCAGGAACTGGCAAAGCTGGGCATACGCACGGCGGCTGTGGATTACGGCGGTGAATTCATCAATTCGGTGATGAAAATAATCGAGAGAGCTGTCGTATCATCAAAAAGGGAGGGCGTCATACAGGAAAGCCATATAGAGGAGGGCGCCGTCGCCGGGGCTACCAGGGAGGCCTTGTCCCAGATCATGCCAAAAGCACTCGGGCTGAATGTGGGCGGGAAGATAGGCATAGCCCGCTACAGGAACCATGTCAGTGTATCTATCTTTTTTGGCATAGGTCTGCTGCATCTCAACGAAGTTGCCATCGGATTAGGGCACAGGGTGGTGTGAAGCAAATGGTGAGAGCTATAAGAGGAGCGACAACGGTAAAGAATAACACAAGAGAAGAGATACTTGATGCCACATCCGAGCTTGTTCAGGAAATAATGGAACGCAACGGGATAACCAGGGAAAATATAATAAGCATCATATTTTCCGTGACATCCGACCTTGATGCTGCATTCCCTGCAACGGCAGCCAGGCAGATGGGCTTTGACAGGGTCGCCATGCTCAGTACATACGAGATGGATGTGCCGGACAGCCTCAGAAAATGCATCAGAGTGCTCATACACATTCAGACTGACAAAAAAAATGATGAACTGGCTTATGTATATCTCAAAGAAGCAAGGAAGCTGAGACCTGATATCATACAGCAAAATGAGCAAATGGAGGAATGACACCGCAAGATGATCAACATTGCGATCGACGGCCCGGCAGGAGCCGGCAAAAGTACAATAGCCAAAGCGATTTCCAGGGAGTTGGGCATCATATATCTTGATACGGGAGCCATGTACAGGGCAGTTGCACTCAAGGCTATCCAGTCTGGTATCGATACCGGCGATAAAGCCGGGGTCGAATCT
>DGEE01000146.1:1114-2804 GCA_002385815.1 Hungateiclostridiaceae bacterium UBA3934 | reverse complement strand
TAACCAACTGAACTACCGGGCCACATATGCCGCTCTCCGATAACTGGATCTTCTCCCAGTGCCTGGTGGAAAATCCCTGGTGGGCACTATAGGGCTCGAACCTATGACCCCCTGCTTGTAAGGCAGGTGCTCTCCCAGCTGAGCTAAGCGCCCTTGTGTTATCGCCCGAGCGACAATAACTAGTATACAGAAAAGTTATTTTAAAGTCAATAGCAAAATTTATTTTTCAATGAAGTTAAATTTGCCAACCGATACAGGCCGTGATGCAGTCGCTGCAGGCATCATAAAAAATGCCGCTTATCAGGCAGACAGCCACTTGCAAAACAAGATACAAACCTTGCAGCCCCTGCCGGGCTTATCTATCCTATCAGCGCCCTGAGCTCTTCCTCCGTAAAGTGATACCTCGCATTGCAGAAATGGCATTGCAATTCTGCGCCATGCTGCTCATCAGCCATTTTTTCTATTTCCTCAGCACCCAGACTTATCAGGTTCCTTTCCATGCGGTCCCGGCCGCAGGTGCATTGGTATCTGCAGGGCAGCCTGTCAGTTATCGAGAGCCCTTTCTCACCCAGCAGGCTTTCCAGTACATCTGAGGCATCCATTCCATTGGACAGCATATATGTGATGGAATCCGAAAGCAGCACCTTTTCCTCCAGGTATTCTATTATCTCTTTGTCCGCTCCCGGCATCAGCTGGATTATATATCCCCCGGCGGCGGCAACACTTTCATCCGGATTAACAAGGACTCCCACTGCCACTACAGTCGGCACCTGCTCCGAGTGAGCAAAGTAGTATGCCAGATCCTGACCTATCTCGCCCGAAACCAGATCCACATAGCCTATATACGGCTCCCTGAGTCCCATATCCCTGATAACGTTCAGATACCCGTTTCTCCCGACGGCTGCAGCCACATCGAATTTGCCGGCAGAGTTGAGGGGCAGATATACCTTCGGATTGTGCACATACCCGCGGACATTGGAAAAGGCATCAGATACGACCACTATCAGTCCAAGAGGACCATCGCCCCTGATTTGTACAGTCATCACATCCTTGTCGTTTTTGAGCATCCTTGCCATCATTGCAGCCGCCGTAAGCGTCCTGCCCAGAGCTACAGTGGCGACTCCTGAACTGTCATGGATCGTATGGGCTTCCTGCACCAGATTTGTTGTCACAGCGGCAAATGCACGCACATAGCCTTCCGCTGCCGTTGCTCTGACAATGTGATCTTCCATGTCGACTCCTTTATCATCATAATATTCCTCAGATCCATTCAGACCGGGCCTCATCCTCAAGACCCGCCTTTCTAACCAAAAGCCCCGATATTCGATATCGGGGCTTCGGTGCTGACTGGATTTATGTTAAAGTTGAAACAACTTTATTTACATAACCTTCGTGACGTTTGCAGCCTGGGGTCCTTTAGCACCCTCAACAACTTCAAACTCTACTTCAGCGCCTTCTTCGAGGGTCTTGAAACCGTCCATCGCGATTGCAGTATAGTGGACGAAAACATCATTTCCGTCTTCTCTTTCGATGAAACCAAAACCCTTCTCTGCATTAAACCACTTAACTCTGCCTTTCTGCATTACGTTTAACCTCCTGAAATCTACTTGGGTCTGACTGCTGTATGCTTCTTTTGCCAAACCTTAATTAGTGTAACACAATATTTCACGGCTTGTCAATCAAATAGACT
>DGEE01000146.1:0-746 GCA_002385815.1 Hungateiclostridiaceae bacterium UBA3934 | reverse complement strand
TCTTTCGCGAAAAAGGTGAGGTCGAATCTGCACAGCCCCGACCTTCTGTCGAAACTGTTCTGCCAGATATATGAGATATCCTCGGAGGTCTCGCAGAATACATTGTGTGACAGGATATTTTCGAACTTGTAGGGTGAATTGATATCGAAAACAAAGAGTCCGCCCGGATCCAGGTAATTTCGTACCAGCCTGAACAGCCGCTTCAGGTCATTTTTGTATGTTATATAGTTGATGCTGTCCATAAGACTGGTGATGGCTCCTACGGTGCCATACAGCTCAAATGACGTGATGTCCTGGTTCAGGAACAGTATGCCGGCTGAAGCATCGACAGCCTTATGTTTTGCACAGCTCAGCATTTCAGCAGATATGTCGATCCCGATCATATCGTATCCTCTGCCGGCCATCTCCAGACAGAAGCTTCCGGTGCCGCATCCCAGGTCTGCTATCAGCCTCGGGGCACAGCCATGCCGGTCAAAGATGTCAGTCACATAATCAGCCCACGAGGAATAATCCACGTCTCTCATCAGTCTGTCGTAATAATAGGCGAAATCCCGGTAAATCGCTGCCACCCCCACGCTGCACAGCCCCGTTGCCTCCGGCCGGGAAGGCTGTATCTATACCTTCCGGTCGTCAGAACGTCTGTGATGATCCTTGTCCTGTTGGACACCCATGTTATTTACCAGTCAATAATACCATAAACCATATGCTTTTTTAATACTGTACAGTGACATAATACCCTGTCCGGT
>DGEE01000047.1 GCA_002385815.1 Hungateiclostridiaceae bacterium UBA3934 | reverse complement strand
GATGAAGTCCGCCGGGAAATAGACGGCTACAATGCCATGCCGCATATTTTCGAAGGCTTTAGCTACGCGCCTGATTTGCCCGACGGCGATGTCGAGCTTTGCTGCATCGGCAAAAAACCTGCCGTGCCGGAAAAGAAGCTGGTCCCGGCCTATGCGTTTGAGATCCGCCGCAACGGCAGCCGTGTAGGCAGGGTCAACCTGCGCATCGGCTACACTGAGGGCCTGTATTATTCGGGCCATATCGGGTACATGGTCGACGAGCAGCACCGCGGCCATGGTTATGCCGAAAAGGCATGCCGGCTGCTTGAACCGGTTATCCGTGCTCATGGGATGAAAAAGGTACTGATCACCTGCAGCCCTGACAACATAGCTTCAAGGCGCACGTGTGAGAAACTTGGCGCAAAGCTCCTGCGCACTGCCCGTGTGCCGAAGTGGCACGACATTTACAGGAACGGTCATCATTTCATGAACATATATGAGTGGAGCATGGAATAAAGGAATACTTATCCTTTATTGAGATAGCCCTCCTGGTTCACTTATGTCCGGATCAAAGAGTAAAGAATGTTGTAAAAGCCAATCCCCGCTCTGAATATGCAAATGGGATACAACCATTACCATAGCTAATAGGTGGCATTAGTATAACTGATTTGTCGTATAGGCCTGTATGAGCTATATTGTTTACATAAAAACGTAAACAGGGGTGAAAGCCATGGATTTTCTAAAAGATCTCGGTCCGTTTATACTAGCAGTCGTAGCAGTTATTATCAATGGCGTGCCTCAGCTTCTTTATGCACAGGCCCGCGGTTTTGCACTGAAGCCGGCAGGTTTTGCCTACCTGATAGGAGGTCTTGGCAATCTGCTTACCGGTTCTGTGACCCCAATTTCTTCCCAGGCTGAAACTATCACAGTAGCCAGTGTAAAGAAGAACTTGAGGGATAACGTCAGCTCCATACTTCTCGCAGCGGTGCTGATGATCATTATCGCTGCTTTTGGCGGAATCAGCAAGATCTCCGATTTTGCCGGCGTTGCGATAATTTCGGGTATGATGAGCGGTGTAGGCCTGATGCTTGCCGGTGTGTCGCTGGACATGTTCAGCCAGGACAAGCGTACATCGCTGGTTTCCATTATCACAGCTATTGCTGCATACGCTGTTTTCTACAACAGCCCCAACAAGGTCGTATGGACGATTTTCTTCTCGGTTGCGATATCCACTGCTGACTTCCTGCTCCTGCAAAAGCGCAGGGTCGATATATCCGCGACAGTCGAAGAGGGACGGGAATATATGCAGATGAGCAGTGAATGGCGCTTTTGGAAAAAGGAGTACTGGAAGGAGTTCAGGCCCATTAAGCCGAGGATAAATACGACAGTCATCCTGGGCGCTCTGTCCCTGGTAATGCTGAACATCGGCGCTAACATTTCCTTTGGCGGTATTACTGCAAGCATTGCCGGAACTACACAGAATTATGACCACCTTTCCATTATCAACTCCCTGGCTGATTTCCCAAGCGCCCTGTTCGGAGGCCCGCCGATCGAAGCCATAATATCCGGTACTGCAGGTGCTCCGTGGCCTGTTGCCTGCGGCATAGTTTTCATGCTTGTTACTGGTGTCCTGGTATTGACAGGCGTCATCGACCGGCTTGGCAAATATCTGCCCAGCCAGAGCATTGCCGGTTTCCTGCTCGTGATCGGCTTTGCCCTCACCTTTGCTCCCAACCTGAGCGCAGTGGCTGCTTCAGACAATCCGATGAGCGGTTATATCGCACTTGGCGTGACAGCATGGTCCAAGAATCCTTTCCTTGGTATGGTGGTTGGTATTGCTGTGCGTTATCTCGGTGCGTACGTAGGTTTGGTATAGGGAATAAATAGTGTTCAGGAGGAAATGCAGACATGCTTAATCCTAAATGGCCTTCTGTGTGGAAGGTGCGCATAGATGAAGAGCTTGAGATAGAGCTTCCGCTGGTGGAGATCGGAAATGGCTTCCATATATACTCGTTCGATATGACCGGCGAGTCAAAATGGAACAAACATGCGGCAAGGGCGCTGACCAAAAAGCTGGCAGGCTACAGCTATGTCGGCTTTGTAACGGTTCAGACCAAATCCTCGGGACTTTGCCAGGAGATGGCCAGGGAAATGGACTGCTATCTTGAACTGCGCAAATCCCGCAAATCCTTTATGAGGGATCCGAAGCATGTGCTGGTCGAATCCATCACGACGCAGGGCAAGCAGGAACTGTGGATAGGCAGGGAGAAGTACGAACGGTTCCAGGGAAAGAAACTCTGTTTCGTTGACGATGTGGTGTCGACCGGCGGAACAGTGGATGCAGTCCTGTCCATGGCGAAGGAAATCGGTTTTGAGATCTCCGTTATTGCCTGTGTTTTGACAGAAGGGGAGGAACGCACCCACTATAAAGGTATCCCCCTGGTTTCACTGGGGCATATCCCTCTGCCGGGCAAGTTAGCTGACAACGAATAAGCCGTTGAAATTAGCGAACACATCAACAGGAGTAAGTAAAGCCGGACATCGGATATATAATCTTCAATGTCCGGCTTTATAAGTATTTTACCGGGATAACACGGTCATTATTTTTTATGGTAACCAGGTTGTCGTACATGCAAATCACACCTCCAGGTCCGCGCTTTACGGAAGGTATCCTGTCAAGCACTGAAAATACTGCGATATCATCTTTTTTCGGATCGGCGTGTTTTTTCATTTCAAGCGGATGTATGATCCCGCCGTCTTCGATCAGCAGGTCGACCTCATTCATATTCTTGTCCCTGTAGAAGTAAAGAGGCGGTTCCAGGATGCCCTTGTTGTAATAACTCTTTAAAATCTCGGAAATTACGAAGTTCTCAAAAAATGCTCCTGCCATTGCACCGCTTTTCAATACTTCAGGAGTATTCCATTTTGTCAGGTATGCTGCAAGACCCGTGTCAGTGAAATACAGTTTTGGCGTTTTCACTGTCCTTTTAGCGATGTTGGCGGAATATGGCTTGAGAAGGTATACGATGCCAGATGTTGTGAGAATGGACATCCAACGTTCGGCAGTAGGCTGGCTTATTCCCACATCCCGGGCAAGAGATGCCAGGTTCAAAAGTTGTCCGATGCGGCTTGCAGCGACTGTCATAAAATTTATGAATTTCAACTCGTCACTGACCTGTGTAAGTTCACGTATATCCCTTTCGATATAAGTCCTTACATATGCACCATAGAACATTTGCCAGTCGAAATCGCTATTCGCATATAACTCGGGCATACTGCCGCGATGGATGTTATACCACACATCATCATAAGACAGATTTTTTACTTTCTGACTGTATGCGGAAAAATAATCGATTGTAGGTAAAAACGGATCCGTAAAATCAACATCCCGTTTCTCTCTCATGGATAAACCCAGCAATGTAAGCAAACCAAGACGCCCGGCCAGAGATTCGCTTACGTTTTTCATCATGTGGAATTGCTGCGATCCTGACATAAAGAACAAGCCTTTTTTCTTTTCGCTGTCGATAATCATTTTCATTTGAGGGAACAGTTTCGGTGCATACTGTATCTCATCGATAAACACCGGCGGTGGATTGTCTTTGAAGAAAGTACCGCTCTGTTCCACTGCTGCGGCAAGCAGCAGCGGATCGTCAAGCGTAACGTATGCTGCATTGGCTGCCGCTTTTTTCAGCATGGTTGTTTTGCCTACCTGACGCGGGCCGGTTACAAGTACTGCGCCGAACATTTTCGAAAGTTTGCTGACAGTTGCTTCTGCATGCCTTTTTATATACATGGTAGCAACTCCTTAGGCTATTTTAATATCTAATATTATTTTAGCCTGAAAAAATCGACTTAATCAAGATTTACAGAGAATTTATGCGAATATTCCCTTTTCGGATTTGTTGCAGCAAAGTTCTGTACTATTGTTTCAAATCCATACCGATAAGACTTAATGACATTCCTTATGATCTCAAGCCCGACATGTGGGCTGCTCTGAAGGGATTGGGGAAACGGGGCGTATCTGATCCTGTATGGGAATTGCATCAGAAAGCGGTTTACTTTTCTGAGATGCTGAAAGAAGCAGGCTTTGAAATACTGAATGATGTCGTGTTCAACCAGGTTTTGGCCAGGTATAAGTAGGATGAGATAATGGACAGGATTATCAAAGGAGTCCAGGGATCAGGCGCCTGCTGGCTTTGAGGATCCAAATGGAACTGGAAGTCTGTAATAAGGGTCAGTGTCAGTTCGTATAAGACGACTTATGAGGATATCGATATGTCGGTGAAAGAGATCATGAGGATAGCGGAAAGTGTCTGCTGACCGCCGGCGACGGGACGTGCAGCCCCGTGCTGCCCGAAATGTGGCCGGAGGCATTATAGCGGTAATGATGATGCTTCTTTAGCTTTATGCGAAATAACTACTCACGTTATAAAAACGTGGGTAAATTTTTTTGATTTTATGTCTCCGACGTAACTAAACTTAACACAATGCCAAAAAATCTGTTATATGTAGTTGGTGGATATTCAGGCAACCAGGGATTACAATATTCATATAAATCTGATTCGCGGAGGGGCCTATGAGTATTGTAACTGTTAGAGATCTGGTGAAAGAATATCCCGCCTTTCGGTTAAACAGTGTGTCATTTTCCCTTGAAGCAGGCAGGATTTCAGGCTTTATCGGCAGAAATGGCGCAGGAAAAACTACGACGATAAAATCCATGCTGAACCTGGTTCACCCGGACAGTGGAGAGATTTATTTTTTTGATAAACCTCTGAGTGAATATGAAACAGAGATAAAGAAGCGTATCGGCTACTCCACGGGCACTGTGAACTGGTATCCCAGAAAGAAAATCCGCGATATTGCTGAGGTTGTAAAATGTTTTTATGATACATGGGATGAAGAAGCATATCGAAGGTACCTGGCCATGTTCCGGCTGGATGAGGATAAGACTCCGCTTGAGCTTTCGGAAGGTATGAAGGTGAAATGTAATCTTTTGCTGGCACTTTCACATAAAGCTGAGATATTGATTCTGGACGAGCCCACCAGCGGGCTGGATCCGTTTTCGAGGGATGAGCTTCTGGAACTGTTCATAGAGCTGAAAAAAACCGGAGTGGCGATCTTTTTCTCAACACATATCATTTCAGATATTGAAAAGTGTGCAGACGATATTATCTATATTTCCGGGGGTAAAATAATTGCCGCAATGCCAAAGGCAGATTTTGCAAACCGCTTTTCAATAAATGGCGAAAATCTTGAGCAGACATTTTTAAGGCTGGAAAGGGGTGCACAGAATGACTGATATTTTAAAAAAAGAAATGAATCTCAGCGCATCAGTGCTTTCCTATCTGTTTATTGCTTTTGGCTTTATGTTTTTCATTCCCGGCTATCCGATACTCTGCGGGGTGTTTTTTGTTACATTGGGCATATTCCAGAGCTTTCAGAATGCGCGGGAGGCAAATGATATCGTCTTCTCGGCACTGCTTCCCATTGCGAAGCGGGATGTAGTAAAGGGGAAATTCCTGTTTTCGTGCTTTATCGAGCTGTGCAGCTTCGTTCTGATGGCAGTTGCAGTCATGCTTCGAATGACAGTATTTTCGGAAGCTGCCGTATACAGAGATAATGCTTTGATGAATGCAAATCTGTTTGCTCTCGGTATGGCGCTTCTGATATTTGGCTTGTTTAATGTTATATTCATTGGCGGATTTTTCAAGACCGCGTATAAATTCGGCAAGCCCTTTGTGCTATACATCATAGCGGCCTTTTTAACAATCGGGATCGGAGAGGCACTGCACCATTTTCCCGGGCTTGAAATGCTGAACGCATTTGGTTTTGAGCACATAGTCCTGCAGCTTGGATCGTTCGGTACAGGTGCGCTGTGCTATGTTATAATGACCTTGTTTTCGTACAGGCGTGCCTGTGAGCATTTTGAAATGATCGATTTGTAAAGGAGTCCTGTCACATGCTGAAAGATAATTTGATTATGCTTCGCAATATACACGGTTATTCTCAGGAAGAAATTGCAGAGAAAATCGGCATTTCCCGACAGGCTTATGCAAAATGGGAAAGCGGAGCCACGATCCCGGATATCGAAAAATGCAGCCGTCTTGCTGAGGTATATGGCATTACCATAGACAGCTTGATCAGGACCGAAACGGCAGACGGGATCGGTTTGATTCCTCCTGCACCGAAAGGGAAAAACATCTGGGGTTCTGTTACGATCAATGAGCGAGGGCAAATCGTCATCCCGAAAGCTGCAAGAGAAAAATTCGGACTTACCGATGGGCAACGTCTGATCGTACTGAGTGATGAGGAGGGCATTGCTCTTATACCGGCAGAGATATTTGAAGCCAGAATGAAGACCGTGATGGAGGCAGCGGCCAGGAAGAGCGATGAGAGATGAACCTGCCAGACACGTCGCACCAAAAGATGTCTGCATTGTCGCAGAGGGCGTTGTAAATAAAGAAGTATTCAAATTATTGATAAGTCGGAGTAACTAAAAGAGGAGATAAAGCATGGGTCATTTGCTGCAAATAATGGAATTGAGTACGACGCAATGGATTACGATAATTTTAGTGGCATTGCTGGTCGGCTTTTCAAAAACGGGGATCACCGGAGTTGCGATATTTGCCATACCTGTTCTTGCATCCGCATTTGGAGGCAAAGATTCCACGGGTATAATGCTGCCTATGCTGCTTATAGGCGATCTATTTGCAGTCAGTTATTACCGTAAAAATATTGAATGGAAAAAGGTATTTCTGCCTTTGCCCTGGGCGCTGACAGGAATAATCCTGGGAGTTGTTGTCGGGAATTACATCAGTGACAGAACATTTCTGGTGCTGATCGGGATCATCACTTTAATCTGCCTGGGGGTCCTGGTTTACACTGAAATATTAAAGTGCCGGATGAAGCCTGGTTTTACGTCCCTGTAGGAGTGCTGAGCGGCTTTGCATCAATGATCGGGAATGCTGCAGGCCCCATATTTGCTATCTACCTGTTGGCTTTAGGCTTTACGAAAAATAACTTTATTGGGGCAAATTCCTGGTTTTTCTTCATGATCAATCTTATAAAACTGCCTTTGCAGATTTTTTCTGGCATAATATCGGCGCCAGGTCCGTGGCTATCACTGCAGTAATGCTGTCTCTGATAGCTTTGGGTGCCGTAGCGGGCTACTACATACTGAAAAAGATCAACGAGAAAATCTTTCGGTATATAGTTATAATAATGACAGCCATAGCCGCCTTGAAACTTTTTGCTTGAAAAAGGTAAAGGGACACTCCTGCGCAGTCAGGGCAAAGCAGCAAGGCTCAGGAGTGTCCCTGTCCGCGGTAAAGGGACACCCCAACCCAGTCCCGGCAAAGCAGCAAGGCTCAGGCTGTCTCTTATACACATCT
>DGEE01000003.1:454-12358 GCA_002385815.1 Hungateiclostridiaceae bacterium UBA3934 | reverse complement strand
GTCATTTATCTGAGGTTCAAATTCGGTCAGGATCTGGACAAAAGGTTTGTGACCAAAGGAGATAAGGTGAATTTCATTTTCAGTATAAATAATGAAGATTTCTTTTTATACCCTTACCTCAGGGTATCGTTCTATGGATCAAACACTATTTTCGAGAACCAGTATCAGGTCAGGAGCTTCTCACTTAGCCCTTTTTCGGGAAGGAACTATGCATTTGAACTTCAATGCAATTACAGAGGGAATTATGAAATCGGGATCTATTCTGTTGAAATCGAGGATTTTTTCGGGATCATAAAACTCAGGTACAATGTAGGCGAACCCAAATACATCACAGTATACCCAAGGATCATCTATCTGGAAAAGTTCCATCTCGAAACAGATCTGATGTCTGAATCTCAATCGGTGCTTGACACCAGAGATGAAGATATGACTACCATGAGCGATGTGAGAAAATATCAATACGGAGATTCTCTCAAGAGGATCCACTGGAACCTGACAGCACGGACACAGGAGCTTATGGTCAGAAAATTTCAAAGCACTTCTGAGATCAACACACTTATGCTGCTGGATCTGAGAAAGAACAACTTTGCCCCCGGCGAGAACATAATGCTCGAGGACAAGCTGATCGAAGCTGCTGTTGCAGTACTGTATTACTGCCTCTATAAGTGGATACCAGTGGAACTGGTCTATTTCAGCGATACTCTCCATAGCATCTATGCGAAGAACCATCTTATGTTCAACGATATATACGAAACTCTGGCAAAAGTAAAGTTCAGCGACGAAGTTGCAGTGGAGGATCTGCTGGAGGTATTTACCGAGAATGCCTTAAAGAGCACAAATGTTATCGTATTCTCCTCAAACCTCGGCTATGACCTCTACAACCAGCTTTACAAGACAGCTTGCTCCGGCAATAATGTGAGCCTTATATATATATCCCCTGAAAAAATAACAGGCGTCAGGGATCAGACAATAGAAAACATACTTGCTTCACTTCCTGAAATCGGCGTAAACAGTTACAGGATAGGCATAGACGATGACACAAAAATGATTCTTGAAAGCTAAGTGCGGGAGGAATGATATCGTGTTGAAAAAAATATCCGAAAAATTGCCGGATGTGTTATTGGCAGCTATGGTGTCATTCAGTATCACATATGCTCTTACTTCGTCCATGAGTCTAACTTACCCGCCTTTTTCGATACTGTTGATAATACTGGGGATGACAGTGTTTCTTTTCATTGCGTTTTTCAACAGGACCACAGCCATCATTACCGCTGTATTGTTCGGGGTGGCATTTGCATCTTCATTGGTCTATGTGGCGCTTCATATAAAACTCAATGAGTTGGTTGAATTTTTCGATGACTATTTTTTCTGGCTTTATGATTTCATAATGTACCCGGATGTGCCGGATCCGACGTACCAGCTTATCACTGTGAACATATTGTGCTTGCTGGTTTCTGTGCTGTCCTTCATATTCGTTGTCAAAAAATTCAGATTTCTTGTAATACTTGCAGGAGGCATGAGCGTTTTTGCCATACAGGCATCATACAATCTGGTATTCAGCATTACTTCGTTCTACATTTTCCTTGCTGCAGTCCTTATGTCGTATCTCAGGCACGTTTATCAGATCAAAAGCTCGAAAGAAGTGAATGATTACGTAAAGCCTTCTGTATTGGTGCTCTGGAGCATACCGCTAAGTATTGTGATCATCCTGATGGCTTCCTCAATACAGGCAAGTGACAAGCCGATTCAGTGGAAATGGCTGGATCAGAAGATCCTGACTGCTTATAACCGTCTGAAGGAAAGGTTTGACTATGAGAGTTTTGATTATTTCTCTCTTTCCGCGTCATCAGGCTTCGGCGACAGCAATGATTTCCTTGGAGGCAGAGTCAGGCTCGACAGGACAAATGTCCTGTATGTTACAACGAACAAACGCGCATATCTCAGAGGAGCAGTAAGGGATGTATATACAGGAACAAAATGGGTCAACAGCATTGAAGAGCTTACTCCGCTTGAAGGTGATCACGACAGGCTGTACAGCGATACCGAAGAAATGCTTGAAGGTTTGAAAATACTTACCGGTACCGACGAACTGCCTGAGGGTTTGTTATACGTGAACCCGATATCTGTCAGATTTCTGAATCTCAGAACAAGGTCCCTTTTCATACCGTCAAAGGTCAGCTCCTTCGAGCCGGTTTCCGCTGATATAACAACATTCCTGAGTGATACCGGTGACCTTTCATCTAAAGACAGGTTGTCGAAAAACTTCCAGTATAAAATGACCTCATATATCCCTGCCATAGGCTCAGAAGATTTTGAAGCTGCATTGAGGAAAAGCAGAAGAGGTTTGTATGAGGAACATCTGAAAGATATCGTTTCTTTATTCATTTCAGATATGAGGGTATCAGCACTTGTTATGCCTTCAACATATAAAGCAGTACCAGATGAATACGCTTCCTGTTCTCATGAAAATCACATGGAGGCTTTGCCGGACAGTTCCCCGTCCATTGCTTCGGCAACCGGGAATATACCTCGTGACAAAAACGAATTGGTACAAAGATATGAAAAGGTCAATAAGTTCAAGCAATACAGTGATGCAGTATATGAACAGTACCTGCAGCTTCCTGATGAACTGCCACGGCGGATAAGGGATCTGGCAGCATCGTTGGTCGTGACAGCAGGCAATGATTACGACAAGGCCAGAGCCATAGAAAAATATGTTTCAGAAAAATATGCCTATAATCTGGACGTGCGTACCACTCCCAGAGACAGAGATTTCGTTGATTACTTTCTTTTTGACCAGCAGGAAGGCTATTGCTCGTATTTTGCATCTGCCATGACAGTCCTTGCCAGATGCGCAGGGCTTCCCGCAAGATACGTCGAAGGTTATATGCTCCCGCCTGAACCTGTGGATGGCAAATATGATACATATGTCGTCACAAACATGCAGGCTCATGCATGGACCGAGATCTATTTTGAAGGCTACGGCTGGCTGCCATTCGAACCCACACCGCCATTCAGGAACGCCTTCTATGCTACAGACGTGCAGGAGCATGTCTATGTCAGCCCTGGATATAATCCGGCATATGATGACTATATGGAAATGATGAAAAGATACTATAGCGGAGAAACTTCCGGGATTAACGCGGATCCGGGAACATTCACAGGTCGTTCCCGGCCTATGCCCGGTACTGTGGTGTTGTGGGTAGTCCTTGTGACCGGCTCTCTGTTCTTGCTCCTGCTGGCATTCAATGCAGTGCGCAGCAAAGTAAGATTGTTCAGATTCGCATCCATGCCGCCAGGAAGCTCGGTGATCAGGCACTATAATTATTACATTGGTTTGCTGAATTTGGCCGGTTTCGGAATCAAGCCGTCAGAGACGCCTTACCAGTACGCTGCCAGAATAGATAAGCTATTGTTTTTCAGTCCAGTCCGTTTTAAAAATATTACTGACATTTTCGTCAGGACAAGATACAGCAGGCATGATGCCACTGAACAGGAAAAGCAGCTTTTCACCGAGTTTAACCCGGGGTTCCTGAACGAAATAAAGATATCCATGGGCAAGCTGAAATACTTCACTCAGAAATACATCCTGGGCAGGATCTGAAGCTCATCTGTTGTGAAGACCATTACCTTGTCTTTCATTAATGATCAAAGCCGTTCAATGCGAACGGCTTTGATTATTGCAATATATGTACGCTCAGCGTTTATACACTTCCTCTGACGACAGTACGCTTATCCCGCTGGATTTCAAAGCCTCGACCGTCTTCCCGGGCTCTCCTGTTTTCAGGATAACCAGGGCTTCATCTTCTCTTTTGCTGACAAAGGCATACATGTATTCTATTTCTATCCCTGCACTGTTTAAGATTTTCAGTGCCGCTGCCAGTCCCCCTGGCTCATCCCTGACTCCTATTGCTATGACAGAGGTCACGCTCGTTGTGAAACCGTTGCTTTGCAATACTTCTTCCGCCTTATCAGGGTTGTTCACGATAAGCCTCAGGATGCCAAAATTCGTCGTGTCCGCTATTGACAAAGCACTGATGTCTATTCCATTGTCACCCAATATAGACGTGACTTCAGCAAGCCGTCCGGATTTGTTTTCCAGAAAAATGGATATCTGCTTTACAAACATCGTTCTTACCTCCCGTTTATATTTTACAATACGGAGAACAGTGCAGCAATTATTTCTTGCTGCATTTAAATGCTCTGTCACATCCTGCGTTTATCGATCACTCTTTTAGCTTTTCCCTGACTGCGTTCGATGGACTTGGGTTCAACAAGCTTAACCTGCACACTCAACCCCAAAGTGTCCTCTATCCTCTTCCTGATGCTCCTCTCTAGATCTTCTATTCTTTTGACTTCATCAGAAAACAGCGTCTGCGTCATTTCGACCCATACTTCCATGACATCGAGATTTGCGACCCTGTCCACTATGATAAGATAATGGGGTGCAGTTTCTCCCATCTCAAGCAGAACACTTTCTATCTGACTCGGGAATACGTTTACACCACGTATTATCAACATGTCATCAGTACGTCCTGTCACCTTGCTCATTCTTACAAGAGTCCTTCCGCATTCACACTGAGAATAATCCAGCGAAGACAAGTCTCTTGTCCTGTAACGCAGCAACGGCAAGCCTTCCTTTGTGATGGTGGTGAATACCAGCTCACCCTCGGACCCTGGTGGCAATACTTCTTCAGTTTGAGGATCTATTATCTCTGGTATGAAATGATCCTCCTGTATGTGAAGCCCGCATTTGCAAATGCACTCAGATGCGACTCCCGGACCTATGACTTCGCTGAGCCCGTATATATCTATGGCCAGTATGCCCAGCTTTCTTTCTATTTCTTTCCTCATGGCTTCGGAACATGGCTCAGCCCCGAAAACACCTGCCTTCAACTTCAGTTCGCCGGGTTTTATACCTGCTTCCTCAAGCTCTTCTGCCATATACAGTGCATATGACGGAGTGCATGCAAGCAATGTCGTGCCAAAGTCTTTCATTATCTGTACCTGAAGACTGGTATTACCACCTGAAACAGGAATGACTGATGCACCTATCTTCTCTGCACCATAGTGGGTACCAAGCCCTCCTGTGAAAAGACCATAGCCATAGGCTATCTGTATCACGGATTCTTTTGTCGCACCGGCACTGACCAGGGTCCTTGCCATGACCTCGGACCATCTTTCCAGATCATTTCTCGTGTAGCCGACCACCGTCTTTTTTCCGGTCGTTCCTGATGATGCATGGATTCTGACGATTTCACTAAGCGGCACTGCAAAAGTTCCGAAAGGATAATTATCTCTCAAATCCTGCTTGTACGTAAAGGGCAGCTTCGAAAGGTCCTCGATGCCTTTTATATCCTCCGGCTCTATACCCTTCTCCTGCATTTTTTCTCTGTAAAACGGGACATTGTGATAAATTCTCCTTACAGTTTTGATCAGCCGCTCATTCTGAAGCTTTTGCATCTCCTCTCTGGGCATGCATTCACGCGACTGGTTCCAATACAGCATACAGAACCCTCCTCTGATATTCTATTTATGCCCTTATATTCTCCCGCGAGAATAGCTTTCAGGGTTTACGGGCACCTGCCCGCCCCACGCAAAAGCGACAGGCTGAAAATCATTTTAATTATTTGTTTTTACTGGTCTTCCCCAGGCCCGTACAGCGACAGGCTGCAACTTCTAACATTCTGTTGCCAACTGCTATCTTACAGACAAGTACAGCGTGCCTTTTCATCTTTACTTTTACTGACGGGCACCACCGTGTTCATATCCCGCATTGAATGCTTTGATGTTTACATCGAGAAATTTCCGGGGTACCACTTCTTCAATCGACTTGAGCCAGATCTCCTTATCTATCGCAGCAGTCTTTGCTAAAACTCCAATCAACACTACATTGACGGCTTTTATGTTTCCACATTCCTTTGCGATCTCGAGAGCGTCGATGGAACAGATGCGAACACCCGTGTCCCTGAGCTTTTCGATGATACCTTCAGGATATGCGGCGCTTCTTGTGATGACAGGCATCGGATCTATTTCCTGCTCATTAAGCACCAGCGTACCTTCTTTCTTCAGGTATTCCACCCAGCGCAATGCCTCCAGCTTTTCAAATGCCAGCAGGAAATCTGCCTCACCCTTCTCTATTATCGGTGAATACACCTTTTTACCCATTTTAACATATGTGACGACACTGCCGCCTCTCTGAGACATGCCATGGACTTCCGATACCTTTACATCATATCCCTGCTTTTGAGCTACATTGCCCAGCAGTCTGCTCGCCAGCAATGTCCCCTGGCCTCCGACTCCCACTATCATGATATTCATATCATTCATTATTATCACCGGCCTTTTCTATCGCATTGAAAGGACACACATTGCTGCAGAGCTTGCAGCCGACACACAGGGCGCTGTTTATCTCTATCGCATCGCCCTTGTCGACTATGGCAGGACATCCTATCTTCAGGCAGTTCCTGCACATCCTGCAGTTGTCGTTTATTCTCTGTGGACCCTCATACTTCACATTCTTCAACAGTGCACAAGGTCTCTGAGCTATTATCACCGATGGCTCATCTGCTTCTGCCTCTTCCCTGAGTATCTTTTCAAATCCCTTGATGTCGAATGGGTCTACTATCCTCACCCTGTCGATCCCCACTGCTTTTGCCAGCAGTTCAAGATCGACCTGCTTCGTTGGCTCTCCTTTTATAGTGAAACCAGTGGCTGGGTTATGCTGATGCCCCGTCATCCCTGTTATCGAATTGTCCAGTATTATCACCGTGGAACAGCCCTTGTTGTAGACAATGTCTATCAGACCGGTTATGCCTGAATGTATGAATGTCGAATCTCCCAGCACTGCCACTGTCTTTTTCCCGAATTCTCTTCCACGAGCCTTTTCCATGCCATGGGCCATTCCGATACTGGCTCCCATACATATACATGTATCCATTGACTGTGTCGGCGGCAGCGCACCAAGAGTATAGCAGCCTATATCGCCGGTAACAGTCAGCTTTAGCTTTTTAAGGACATGGAAAGTCCCTCTGTGGGGGCACCCCGGACACATGACGGGAGGCCTTGCTGGTGGCTGGATATCCACATCATATACCTTTTCAAGCTTTTCGTCCGCCAGCCTCTCTCTCAGAAGAGTCGCTGAGTATTCTCCTGTGACCGGCAATACATCCTTGCCGATTACTTCGATGCCCATCTTTCTTATCTGGTTCTCGAAAAATGGTTCCAATTCTTCAACAACATATAGCTTCTTCACTTTGGATGCAAACTCTCTGATCAGATTCTCGGGCAGCGGATATACCATTCCAAGCTTAAGATATGAAACATCACCCATGGCCTCACGGGCATACTGATACGAAATGCCTGAAGTTATAATGCCTATTTCGGTGCTACCCCATTCTATCCTGTTGACCGGTGAAGTTTCAGCATAACTCCTGAGCTCAGCCATTCTTTTTTCTACAGCCAGATGTCTTCCTCTGGCCATTGCAGGCATCATAACGTACTTCGAAGGATCCTTCACATACGGCTTGAGTTCGATCTCCTGTCTTTCTTCCGGCTCAACAAAGCTCCGCGAATGGGCAACACGCGTCGTAAGCCTTACTATAACAGGACAGTCGAATTTTTCACTTATTTCGAAAGCAGTCTTCACAAAATCTTTGCATTCCCTGCTGTCAGAAGGCTCCAGCATTGGCACCAGCGAAGCACGGGCATAGAACCTGGAATCCTGTTCATTTTGAGAACTGTGCATGCCAGGATCATCAGCGACCATTATGACAAGACCGCCGTTCACTCCTGTATATGAAACAGTGAAAAGCGGGTCTGCCGCCACATTGAGACCTACGTGCTTCATTGAACAGATTGCTCTCGCTCCTGCTACAGATGCACCTATCGCGACCTCCAGGGCCACCTTTTCGTTAGGCGACCATTCACAGTACACCTCATCATATTTGGCAATATATTCGGTGATCTCTGTACTCGGAGTGCCCGGATAAGCCGCAGCGACCCTCACGCCTGCTTCATATGCACCCCTTGCAACTGCTTCATTCCCCAACATCAGTTCTTTCATATGGTTCTCCTTATCTGCTATACATATATCTGTTTCATTATTATCGGGATTATGATACTGAATCTTTGCCTCGTTTTATTTTAATCCTTTATGTGTTTTTTGTAAACCCTGAATGACTTTCCGCCAATTCATAAAAGAAAGCAGCACCTGTCAGTCGCTTTAAAAAGGGACAAGCCCTTATGGGATGTCCCTTTACCGCAATGAAAGCCAGTTTTGTGACTGCAAAACCAGAACCTGCATGCCCGCATCTTACTCCGGGCCACACTTATGCAGCAAATACACCTGATTATGTCTCCATTTCCAGACTTCCGGCCTTGGTTTTACCAAACGCTTTATCCAACTGCTTCTGAGGCATTTTAGCTGTCAGCAGGCTGACAACCGGAACGACGGCCAGCGATACTGCCATCGCCACAGCACCGATATTCGGAGCAACTCCGGGATCCATTTTGTATATTATCGCTCCTGCCAGTGATACTGCAAAGCCGCTGATGAAACCAGCCCATGCACCGGTCTTCGTCGTTCCCTTCCAGTACAGTCCGTACAGGAACGGTGCAAGGAAGGCACCTGCCACAGTTCCCCATGAGAAGGACATAAGTGCAAGTATCGAGTTAGGTGTCACAGCTACCATAAATGAGCAAATCACGAACAATCCGCACAGCGCCCTCATCAGGAGCATCACATTCTCCTTCTTCATATTCGGAAACAGAGTTCCCTTTATCAGATCCAGTGAAATTGCGGAGCTTGATACGAGCACCAGTGAAGAAAGAGTGGACATCGATGCTGACAGCACCAAAATGACTACGATCCCTATAAGGGCATCAGGCAATGCCTTTTCCAGCACCATCGGCATTACCATGTCAGCATTGGGTTTTCCATTGGCCCCGATCGGCATGGTGTTGTCCAGGTAAAGTCTGCCGAAAGCACCGACAAAATACGCACCGCCAGCAATAATCAGCGCAAAAACAGTAGATATGATAGTTCCCCTTCTGACAGCCTGGTCATCCCTGATGGCATAGAATTTATGCACCATCTGAGGCAGTCCCCATGTTCCGAGGCTTGTGAGCACAATAAGACCCAGAAGGTTCAGAGGCTGCGCACTGAAAACACTTACCAATCCCGGTCCATCCCCAGGTATCTGAGAAAGCTTCTGCAATCCGCCTGTCAGGCCTCCTACTGCAGGATTAGAAAGAATATAAAATATCATGGCTGCCACGCCTATCAGCATTATGATACCCTGTATGAAATCATTCAGTGCCGTTGCCACATAGCCGCCCAACAGCAGATAAATGCCGGTTAGCAGTGCCATGGCTGCCATACAGTATACGAAAGGTACACCAAAGGTGGTTTCGAACAGATAGGCAAGCCCCTGGTATACAGATGCCGAATAAGGCACCATGAATATGAATATGATCAGCGCAGTTACTATCTTCATAGCTTTGCTGTCATAGCGCTTTTCAAAAAACTCAGGCATAGTGGATGCACCAAGCTGGTGTGTCATCCTTCTCGTTCTCTTTGCGAGCACAAGCCATGCCAGCAGGCTTCCCAGCAATGCATTGCCTATGCCTATGAATGTGGAGGATATACCGAATCCCCATCCTATCTTGCCTGCATAACCAATGAAAATGACGGCTGAAAAATACGTGGTGCCATATGCGAATGCCGAAAGCCATGCCCCCATATTCCTGCCGCCAAGGAAAAAATCCTGAACGTTTTGCACTTTTTTTCTGCTGATGATTCCCACAAGGACCATGACAGCAATGAAAAGACCTAAAAAGACATACTTGAGCACACCTACCATCCTTCCATTCAACAGTTTATGAATACTATATCTGCCATCCAGCCATTCTGCGAACTGAAAATCATAAGTATTATACTACATTCACGCGAAAAATGAAAGCACATTTTCATTTGTCACGTTCAGTCTCATTTTATGATCTCAACTATATATTTCTCAAAATTGAGGAGTTTTTCGAGCAGCTTATCCAACTCGATATCTTCCTTATCTGTGCGCAGGTCATCACGTATGATAGCTGAAGCTTCCTCCAGTTCATCCTTGAGTTTGTCGAGCATATGGACGATCTCAAGCCGCTTGAATCCATATCTCTCTTTTCTTTCCCTGCGTTCTGCCTTCCTGTCAGCAGGCGAAACGCCTTCTGCAGTTACCATGAATGATTCGCCGTATTCGGGTATAATGGGCTCGATTCCCAACTCTTTAGCTATCAGTTGTCCGAATTCGGTCATGGATTCTTCTTCGCCATGGACAACAAAAATATTCCGCGGTTTTTGCCTGAAAGACTCAAGCCAGCTGATAAGGCCGGCCTGGTCGGCATGTCCCGAAAACCCTTCGAGTATCTCCACCCGGGCATCCACATTTATCTCTTCTCCGAATATCCTGACCTTTTTGGCTCCATCCACAAGCCTTCTTCCAAGCGTCCCAACAGCCTGGTACCCAACGAAAACGATCGAGGACTCCTTTCTCCACAGATTGTGTTTCAGATGGTGCTTTATCCTGCCGGCTTCACACATTCCACTGGCCGATATGATAATGAGGCTTTCAGTACTGGTGTTCAATGCTTTTGATTCATCTGCGCTCCGGGTGAAACGAAGCCCCGGGAAATCAAGCGGATTATCGCCTTTCTCAATGTATTCCCTGGCTTCTTCGTCATAACAGTCCAGATTGTTCCTGAAAACTTCTGTTGCCGATACTGCCAGCGGACTGTCGACATATACGGGCATATCAAGCAGATGACTAAGCTCTTCGCCATATTTCCCGCGCTGCTTGAACAGTTCATATATGATTTCCTGGGTCCTGCCAACTGCAAAGGACGGGATTATGACATTACCGCCCCTTTCCTTTGTTGTTTTTATTATCTCAACGAACTTATCTATTTTGTTTTCAGTCCTGATATGGTTCCTGTTTCCATAAGTGGATTCGATAAATACATAATCTGCACTTTCGATTATGTCAGGATCCCGAAGTATGGGCATATTCCGGTTTCCAAGATCCCCGGAGAAAACAAGCTTGGTCTCCCGGCCGTTTTCTCTCACCCACAACTCCACTATTGATGATCCCAGTAAATGTCCGGCATCATTGAATTTGACCCTTATGCTGTCATTTATCCTGATCTCTTCATAATAGCGTACACTTCTGAACAGTTTTGTACAGTCGATCGCATCCTGTATGGTATATAAGGGCTTGACAGGCGGTAGTCCTGCCCTCTCACGTTTGCGGTTCACCCATTCGTTCTCGAATTCCTGTATGTGTCCGCTGTCAGGAAGCATTATAGCGCACAGCTCAGAAGTGGCCTTCGTCGCGTATATTTGCCCCTGGAATCCGTCTACATAGAGTTTTGGCAGGCGGCCGCTGTGGTCTATATGCGCATGTGTCAATATGACAAAATCCAGCTCAGCCGGATTGAACGGAAACGGATCATGATTGCGGGCCTCATCGGCATTGCTTCCCTGGAACATGCCGCAGTCGACCAGGAAACTGCAGTTGTCAGTCTCGATGTAAAAACATGATCCTGTCACAGTTTTTGCTGCACCCAGGAAGGATATTCTCATCTTCAGCACCTCACCAAAAATAGTTTGACAGCTGTTTGATATGCCTTTTCAGGTATTCGACATGAAAAGTGAAATATCCTTTGATATTTGGATAAATCTTTACTTGACTAAACGTTTTTTATGCTTTATACTTGTCCTTGTTGCTTAATGGGCCTTTAGCTCAGTTGGTCAGAGCAACCGGCTCATAACCGGTTGGTCCGGGGTTCGAGTCCCTGAAGGCCCACCAACAAATACGGAGGGATACCCAAGAGGCCAAAGGGGGCAGACTGTAAATC
>DGEE01000003.1:0-260 GCA_002385815.1 Hungateiclostridiaceae bacterium UBA3934 | reverse complement strand
GTTCGAATCCATCTCCCTCCACCAGAAAATGCCTGGCCCGACACACGGATACATATTATTGAATGCGATGCATGGTAATAAGTGTCTGAGTGTCGCGTCAGGCATTTCTCTTTACAATTCGCCAACTATCTTTTTGAAATGATTCCCTCTCTCTTCAAAGTTTCTGTATTTGTCAAAGCTGGCGCTGGCTGGTGAGAGCAGCACCACATCGCCTGGTACAGCATTTTCATATGCTTTGATGACTGCTTCCTCCATCGATG
>DGEE01000041.1 GCA_002385815.1 Hungateiclostridiaceae bacterium UBA3934 | reverse complement strand
TGCCTTATGACACCGCTGTATTCCTGACCGGTGCCGGGAAGATAACCGGCCGTATCCGTGAATGATACCAGCGGGATGTTGAATGCGTCACAAAAGCGTATAAACCTTGCTGCCTTGTCAGATGAATCTACATCAAGTACTCCTGCCAGTACCTTCGGTTGGTTGGCAACGATGCCCACAGTTTTCCCGTTGAGTCTGCCGAAGCCTATTATTATATTCTGAGCAAAATGCCTCTGGACTTCCATAAAATCTCCGTTGTCCAGTATCTTGCAGATTATGTCTTTCATATCGTATGGCCTGTTGGATACATCAGGCACCAGTTCCAGAAGGCTCTCATCCACCCTGTTCAGGTCATCATCTGCTGGCCATATTTCAGGATCTGTCAGATTGTTGTCAGGAAGGTAACTTATAAGCCTTCTTATTTCCTTGAGACATTCATCCTCACTGGCGCATCTGAAGTGTGCCACACCACTTTTTGCATTATGCACTTCCGCACCGCCCAGTGTCTCAAAAGTCACATCTTCGCCTGTCACTGATTTTATTACCTGCGGGCCTGTAATAAACATATAGCTCGTTTTGTCCACCATGAAAACAAAGTCTGTTATAGCGGGTGAATATACTGCACCACCGGCACATGGTCCCATTATGACCGATATTTGCGGTATGACTCCCGAAGCCAGTGTATTCCTGTAGAATATTTCACCGTATCCGCTCAGCGCATCTATGCCTTCCTCGATCCTTGCTCCGCCTGAATCGTTGATACTGATGAAAGGCGCTCCTACTTTCATGGCCATGTCCATCACTTTTGTGATCTTACGGGCATGCGCCTCACCGAGCGAACCGCCTATCACTGTGAAATCCTGTGATGACACGAAGACAGGTCTTCCGTCAATGGTCCCATAGCCTGTGACCACTCCGTCACCGGGTACCTTCTTCTTTTGCATATCAAAATCGATGGCTCTGGTTTCGACAAATGGATCTACTTCAACGAATGAATTCTCATCAAACAGCTTTTCCAGTCTCTCTCTTGCTGTAAGCTTGCCTGCTTCATGCTGCCTTGCTATCCTGGCAGCACCGCCCCCTTCTTCCAGCGCTTTTTTGCGGGCCAGGAGGTCATTGATTTTGTCCATGGTACTCATACAGTTCCCACCTCATTATCCTAGTTTCAGAAGAAAAGAAATTATTATTTGGTGTTATTACCTGGTGCTAATACATTAGGATTATATAACATTTTCCATTCCTTTTCAACTGAAATATTAACTTCCGGCAGGTCGGTATATAAAAAAAACCTCATCACTGTCAGCATGAACTGAACAAGCCAAAGGTCCCGCCATCATTTGTGATAACAGGATCGGGCGGTTATCCGCCGGGTGCTGACCCTGTAACATCCAATTACTATCAAGTGTACCATTGCAGAATCATATCGTCAATAAATTTTGTTAAAAAATAATCAAAATATGATGGACGTCCATCATTTTTGTCGTTCCTTCATTCTGCCGATAAATTGCTGCTGTACTTCAGCTTAAGATCCTCTACCTCTGTTTTGGTGAGATAGCGCCATTTGCCCTCTTCAAGGGTTCCGACTGTTATACCCCCGATAGCTGTTCTTTTCAGCTTCAGCACGGGATGTCCGATGGACTCGAACATCCTTCTGACCTGCCTGTTTTTGCCTTCATGTATGCTTATTTCAACTACAGACCTTTTTTTAGTCTTATCAATGACTCGTACAGATGCGGGAGCTGTGACATACCCGCCGATATCGATCCCCTTCTCCAGTCTGTTGATATCATCTGCACCAAGCATGCCTTCCACTTCAGCTCTGTAGACTTTTTCCGCCTCATGTCTCGGGTGCATGAGCATATTGGCAAATTCCCCGTCGTTTGTCAGTATTATAAGCCCTGATGTATCATAGTCAAGTCTCCCGACCGGATAGATCCGTTCCTTTATGCCGCTGACAAGGTCGATTACCGTTTTTCTTGAAAACTGATCCCTGACAGATGATATGTAACCAACCGGTTTGTTCAGCAATATATATATCTTTCGTTTTGCCGGTTCAACTTTCTTGCCGTCTACCCTTATTTCCTCAGTACCCTCGACCTTTGTCCCGGGTTCGGTGACTATTCTGCCGTTTACCTGGACTCTGCCCTGTGATATGAGTTCTTCACATTTGCGTCTGGATGATACACCGGCGTCAGCCAGATATTTTTGAAGCCTGATCACAGTCCTTTTTCCTTTCAAATTTTGTGCTTATCCATATTCGGCATAATAGATCCTATTGGACTTTTATACCCATAAAATCATAGCATAAAACCACACTTGCAGAAAAGACTCACCATCCAGCCTCAGACCGGTGATCAGGCTTTCATACTCCGTTATAACGCAGGCTCCTGGTAGCGATGCAGTTTCCGTCGAGAAACACTGCTATTCAGGATCTGCTTCCTTTTTTACAGCTATCTTTTTCTTGCAGATGCTTTCAAGCCTGCACATGAATTCAGGTATGAGATCAAGCACCTTGTCGATGGTCGAATTAATATTGACCGGAAGGAGCTTGATATGACCATTCCCTACGACCATGAATGCAATGGGGCTTATACTTACACCCGCTCCGCTGCCTCCAGCAAACGGATAGTCACCTCCGCTCTCACAGTTTTCATCCTCGTCATCCTGTGTTTTTTCTACTCTGCCATCGTTCACAGTATAACTGTACTCGCCACCGCCGGCTGCAAATCCGAATGAGACTTTCGATATGGGTATGATGACTGTTCCATCGGGTGCTTGTACCGCATCACCCACGATGGTATTAACATCGACCATTTCCCTGATACTTTCCATAGCCGTCTTCATCAATGCTTCTATGGGATGCTGCCCTGACAATTGCTTCACCACCTGTTACTTTTTTTGATTTTTTCTTATCTTATATTTCATCCAGTATATTTTTTTCAATACAACAATAATATGGACCAACCTGACATGAAATATGCAAAGAGCATCCACTTCGAATATTTTCTCATTGAAACATGGTCTGATATCGATCCTCTTGCTCATGATTTTCAGATAGCGTGATATATATGTGACAAGTATGCCTGCAGCACTCCATAATGCACCGCAGATCAATCCTGCCTGTGCAGCGTCTCCGGTACCCTGCTTCAGCTTTATGTCTATCTCGACATGTATTTTATTTCTGTTGATATATTTCCTGATATCCTCCAGAAGACTGCCGTGGTCCTTGAGATACTGCCTTACACTGATGAATTTTTCAATTATGTCTTCCGGTCCAAGTTTCTCGCTTTTTTCAGCACCGCCATGCATTTCACGGGCCTGCCCTTTGACCAGCTTGAATTTTACTTTTCCATCTGCCTTTTTGACCAGCGGCACTTTAAACTCATACCTTATTATTCCCATGCCGGTATAAAAACTGAAAACGACCCATTCATCCTGCTCATTCCTGATATATTCGATGGCAGCCTTTATTCTCACAATAAAAAATACGATATACAATAGTGCAAAAACAAAAAAAACAGCTATGCAAAGCATCTTCGGCTCCTGATATCAAAAGGTAATGCTCTGCAAGCTATTTTTTCCATATAAATGGGTTTTCATCCAGTCAGTGTCTCTTAGACTCTGACTGCTGATTTTTATGTAGCCGCGTTGTCTTCTTGTGTGCTGACATCGGACTGGTTTTCAGATATAATTTTGTCGAATTCGATCAAAGGAAGGTCCTTGACAGATTTGAAGCCGAAGCTTCTGAGGAATTCCTCTGTTGTTTCATACAACATGGGTCTTCCCGGCGAGTCCAGTCTGCCGGCTTCTCTTATCAGATTTCTTTCGATAAGCGTGGCGATGGAACTGTCTGAATTGACACCTCTTATCATCTCTATCCTGGCTCTTGTAACCGGCTGATTATATGCGACTATTGCCAGGGTCTCGAAAGCTGCCTGAGACAAAGCCTGTTTTTGTCTGGGTTCGACCAGCCTGCTTATGTATTCAAAATGCTCAGGTCTTGTACACAACTGGTAGCTGCCGTCAATTTCCCGCATCAATATCCCTCTCTGGGAGTTCTGCAGCTTAAGCGCCATATTGGCCAGAAACCTTTTTGCCGTTGATTTGTCAAGGTCAAGGATCTCGGCGATCCTGGCCACCGGCACGGGATCTCCGGCTGCAAAAAGCAAGCCTTCCACTATTGCCTCCATCTCTCTGATATCCATATGCACTGCCTTCCTGCTAAGTATAATACTCGTACTGATACCCTGCACTCTGATCAGGCCATGCTGTCAAGCTCCCGGGCATCAGGACTGCCCAGCTCCGGCGCTGTTTCGGTCTTGCTCACGTATATCTCTCCAAAGATCCTTCTCTGTTCCAGTCTAATCCGTCTGAGCTTTGCCAGTTCCAATATCGCCAGAAAACCGGTCACAACATCCGCTAAAGATCTCTTTTTAAATGAAAACAGCTCAGAAAACCTGAATCTGCCTTTTTTAATAAGCTCCCTGATGATCTCCCTCATTTTGCTTCTCATTGATACCTTTTCATGCTGGATGATGCGATTTATCCCGTTGACATTGGGATTCATCTTTTTCCTGTTCCTCTCCAGCAGTTCCGTATAGACCCTTTTGAGTTCATCCGGTATCATTTCCACGATTTCATCCTTCTGCGCAAGTGTGATCACCTCCGGCAGCTTCCAGCAGACCTTCGACCACTCTTTTTCACGCTCCCTGAGCACATTTGAAAAATCCTTGTACTTCCTGTATTCCAGGAGCCTCAATACCAGTTCTTCTCTCGGGTCCTCTTCCTGCTCCTGTTCTTCCTTTCTGGACGGGAGCAGCATCTTTGATTTTATATGCAGAAGCGTCGATGCCATTACAAGAAACTCACTGGCAATCTCCAGATCCATTTCCTGCATGGCGAACAAATAGTCCATATACTGATCCGTGATGGTATTTATGGGAATATCATATATATTGAACTGATTTTTTTCAATCAGGTGAAAAAGCAGATCAAAAGGCCCTTCAAAGTTGTTTATTTTGATTTTACATGCTTTGGTAAGTGCACTTTCCAAGTGTATTCCCCCGGGATCTCATCTTGATCTGTATCTGATCGTGCTCCTTTGTCTGAGTACATCTCTAACAACAGAGTACATCTCTAACAACAGACTTTATATATCGGTTTTCACCAATCTATCTTCATCGCTTTCCTGACTTCTGACATCGTCTTTTCAGCTGTCGCCCTGGCACGGGCATTCCCCTTTTCAACGACTTCCCTTATATACTCAGGTTTTGCACTAAGCTCCAGTCTTTTTTCATAAATTGGAGTCAGTTTCAATGCCATCTTCGAACAAAGCTCTTTTTTGCACTGTACGCATCCTATGCTGCCTGCCCTGCACTGAGCTTCCGTATCGGCAACGCCTTCTTCATTGAACACCTTATGGAATGAAAATACAGTACATACTTCAGGATGGCCCGGATCATCCTTCCTTATCCTGGCAGGGTCAGTCACCATAGACATTACCTTTTTCCGTACCGTGTCAGGATCATCGGACAGTGCGATGGTATTGTTGTAGCTTTTGCTCATCTTCCTGCCGTCCGTGCCGGGCAGTACTTTTGCCTTTGTCAGTTTGGCCTGGGGTTCAGGAAAAACCTCCCCGAAAATGTAATTGAACCGCCTTGCCATTTCCCTCGTCAACTCAACATGGGGAACCTGGTCTTCCCCGACAGGTACGGCTGCTGCCTTGTACATGAGGATATCGGCGGCCTGGAGACAGGGATATCCTAAAAATCCGTAGGTCGTTATATTCCTGTCCTTCAACTGGGCCAGCTGATCTTTATAAGTGGGGCATCTGTACAGCCATGAAAGCGGAGTCATCATAGAGAACAGCAGATGCAGTTCTGCGTGCTCCTTGACCGATGACTGAAGGAATATTGTGCACTTTTCAGGATCCAGCCCCGCACTGAGCCAGTCTATGACCATACTGTTTATATTTGATTTAAGTTCAGATGTATCTTCATAACCGGTGGTCAAAGCATGCCAGTCTGCGATGAAATAATAACAATCATATTCATCCTGCAGCTTTACCCAGTTTTCAAGAGCCCCGAAGTAATTTCCAAGATGTAATGCTCCAGTCGGCCTCATGCCGCTCAACATAGTTTTTTTGCCCATAGTGTTTCGCTCTCCATATCCAAGTCTTATATCAGCATATACATATTGTAGTTTCAGCTTCCAAAGGTGTCAAGTAATAATGTTTCGCTTTCAGTATCGTGTGGCAGCTGTCTCTTATACACATCT
>DGEE01000065.1:26765-28420 GCA_002385815.1 Hungateiclostridiaceae bacterium UBA3934 | reverse complement strand
ATTTCCAGCAGCTCTTCATTCGTACGCAATAAAGAACTTCGCAATCAACTTCCCTCCCTTCATAAGTAATACGATCGAGTATGCTCAAACGTTTGAAAAATTTTCTCGTGTCCGGAAATGGTTCCAGGTGCCAGCCATCCGTTTTCGTCAGTTGCTGTTACTAATATAAAAACTGGCCAACTGGCCAGTTAAACAAATGTCTGATTTACGTGCCTGGTACCACATGGCACCATGATTATACCTTAAACTGTGAGACGCTGTCAGATAAACTTTCTGAGCTTCGCTTCACGGCATCCATAAGCTCTGATACTCTGGACGCCTTTTCCTTCACATCCAGGGCCTTACGGGAGATGTCCCAGGTCTTTTGGGCCTCGTCGCTGTTTGAGACGGCGACTTCATTTATTGTGCTGACCATATTCTGCATCGAAGCGAGCAATTCCTCCGATGTGGCCGAGAAATCTGTGACAAGGTCATGTATAGCCGCCGAATCCCTGAAATACTGTTCTCCGATCCCGACCATGGCCCTGTAGTCATTGATGACCTTTGAGTCGATGAAGTCAAGGGTTTTCTCCGAGCAGGCCACAAGGTTGCCCACTGCGGAGACGATCTCGCTTATGACGTTCTGGATCTTGACGACAGTTTGCCTTGAGCCTTCAGCCAGCTTTCGTATCTCCTCAGCGACGACGCCGAATCCTTTGCCGGCTTCTCCTGCCCTGGCGGCTTCAATGGCGGCGTTCAGAGAAAGAAGGTTGGTCTGCTCAGCTATCTCAAGGATGGTTTCCGCAAGGACTTTGATATTTTCGACTCCCTTTGCCTGTTCCATTGCCTTTCGCATTTCAGCGTCCACTTCACTGCGTATGTCGCGGGACTCGTTCTGGGATATGACCGCATTATCCTTGAGTTCCTGGGCGCGCCTGCTTATCTCACTGACGACTGTCGCACCTTTCTGTGCCTTGTCAGCAATGGATTTCACGGCACTTTCTATTTCAGTTATCGTTGCGTTCATCTCCTCTGTCGCAGCCGCTGTTTCTTCTGTCAGTTCGGTCACTTCATCAGCGTTGGTCGACACTTCACTTATCCTTTCGAGCAATTCCGACAAATTGTCTGATGAGGTAAAGATATTGTCCAATACTTTGCCTGTCCCGGCTACTACATCATTGATCACGTTCCTGACGGACTTGCTCATTACATCGACCGATTTCAGCAATGCCCCTATTTCATCTCTCCTGTTCATATACATGTCAGGAAGATCCCTGGAAAAATCGGCCTTTGCCAGCAAATCAAGGTAATCTGCAGAGATTTTCACCGGCCTCGATATGCGATTGGCGATCCACATGGATACCGCCGCCACCAGGACAGCTACAGCCAGGATCAGCAGGATCGTGATCAGTATTGAATTATTGACATTGCTGTACACTTCATCTGAAGGTGCCGTCACTATTACCTTCCAGCCTGTGCTCGGAACAGTTGCATATGCTCCGACCATTTCCACCTTTTTGCCTTCAGGATCCTCTTCCAGGTAGTTTATATTACCGCTGTCATTGATCAATACCTCTTCATCAAAAGCCTTTATCACACTATGGTCTGTTGCGAACTGCTTATAATTTTTCCCGATCCTTTGCCATTCTCTATGGAATATGATATTCCCGGTATCC
>DGEE01000065.1:26230-26516 GCA_002385815.1 Hungateiclostridiaceae bacterium UBA3934 | reverse complement strand
CTTCACTTGGTTCCATGTTATTAAAATCAGGATAAGATTCATATAAACTGACAAGCTGCATCAACTTGGAATTGACCCAGGAATCGATTATCTCGGCATTTGTGCCTGCAATCTCAATTTCCTGGCTTGTTATATTCTCCGTAACTTCTGAGACAAACTGGTCTAATTGAAACGCCGCAAGCGCAAGAAGGGGAACCAGGGCGACCAATAAAAATATCAGTGTCAGCCTGAATTTCAAAGAATTAATGAACATAGAATCAACACCTTCCCGACACGATTATCTGAT
>DGEE01000065.1:0-25942 GCA_002385815.1 Hungateiclostridiaceae bacterium UBA3934 | reverse complement strand
CAGCTTTATACGGCCTCTTTCACGTACGGCAAGGATCAAACTCTGAAGCAGAATAAAGAAGCACAGCATAAGACCGGTCGTAATGCTTTGATAATATGGTTTTGTCAGCCCCGAAGCGATTACGATATTTGTAATGGTCTTTAAAGAAAGCATGCCAAAAAGCGTACCGATCACATTTCCAACTCCGCCGGTCAATAAGGTCCCGCCTATGATATTGGAGGCTATTGCCTGCATTTCCGCCTGCGCGGCATTGGCAGCATCTCCTGCCCCTGTATGGAGCAGATACACATAACCGCCGATTCCGGACAGCAGACCGGCGAACAGATATGCGAAGAATTTCGTGCGCTTTACATTAATACCGAGAGTTAATGCACTGTGACTGTTCCCGCCTATGGCATAGAGATTGCGTCCGAATCTTGTCCATTTGAGAATTACAGCTACAATTATCACTATTGCTATGGCTGCGATCACCCCGGGTTCTATCTGGGCAGGGATAAAATTACCGCTCTTTCCATAGTAGCCGATACCCGGCAATGTGACCCGGGCATGCTTGAGCTTGAGAAATGCCTCCTGCGATGCTGTGCGGGGAGCTATACTTACTATGGTTATCATACCCCTTGCCAGGAACATGCCTGCCAGGGTGACAATAAATGGCTGTATTTCAAAATAAGCGACCAATATTCCATGAATAAGCCCGAAGGCAAGACCTATACCCAATGCGATAAGCATCGAACCCAATACAGTGCCGCCATGATCCTCAAGATAAACGACACAGACCATAGTTACAAGAGCAGTTATACCTCCGCCGGAGATATCGATACCTCCCGAAATCATAACCATGGTCAGTCCGCATGCTATTATAAGCAGATATGCATTGTTGTTGAAAAGATCAAGAAACTGCTGTGGGTTCAGAAAACCGCCCTGCCAGATGAGCATCGCAATCAGGTACATGCCAAAGAAGGTACAAACCGTTATCGTCATAAGCAGAGTGGTATTGGATAAAGATTCTCTGCGTTTCTTTTCAGTTTTTCCGGTCAACAGTTCCCAAATTTTTTTCATAGCATCCTTTCTCCATTAATCCGTCAGTTTTTGTCCGTTTGATGGCATACAACTTTCTGAACATAAATTGTAAAGTAATCTTAAAGGCCTTAATTCTTTCAGGAAGCCTTTATCGAAATCTTCGTTTCAACCTGCTTCTTAAATAATTTCCTGTATAGTTTGATGAAAAAATCCTTTACAACCGGCGAATTGATCATGACAATAAGTATGATAACAACTGCCTTGTAGGCTTTTACTGCCGCAGACGGGACCTTCATTGCATAAAGTGTGACCGTAAGGGCCTGAATTATATAAGCTCCTATCACTGAGCCAAACAGGCTGAATCTCCCACCGCCCAGAGATGTTCCACCGATAGCGACAGCCAGTATAACGTCCATTTCCGCATCCAGCAGCAGCGTTTCATGGTTGATAAGTCCTATTCTGCACACTGTTATGCATCCTGCCATGGCGACACAAACTCCGGATATAATGAAAGCTGTCAGCTTCATCAGCACTGGATTGATCCCGTTCAGGTGTGCGGTCCTTTCATTTATGCCAACCACCTGTGTATATAATCCGAGATTGGTCAACTTAAGGACAAGTGAAATCAAAACCAGGAATATAACCATTATGATGATCGGAGTCGGTATCGGTATTCCCGGAATAAAACCTCCGATACTTGCAAGAAGCGGGCTTGAAACAGTTGGAGTAGCCCCGCCGTTTATCCAGTAAGCGATGGATCGTCCTGCAGAAAACAATATTAACGTTGCGATCATGGGCTGGATTTTGAATACGGCAACCAAAACTCCATTGAATAAGCTGAAAAGGACAGAAACCAGGCAACTGAATACAAATGCAAGGATAATCACCGGTATCGTGATTTCGTGCGAACGCAGCACGCTGACAAATACGCTGCCTGCTATGGCCGCCAAAGCCGCTACGCTTATATCCTGTCCTTTACAGCATGATGTTATCAGGGTCATGCCTATTGATATAATGGCAATCGCTGATGCGCCGTTGAAGATGCTGATAAGGTTTCCTGAAAGGACACGATGTCCTTGATTATTCGTAGTAATACTTATTGAAAAAAATCCGACATCCCGTATCAGGTTGAAAATAACAAGCAATAAAAGCGACAACAATGGTATAACCAACTGAGACTTCATGAACTTCCTGATGCCATTACCCAATCTGTTCCGCCTCCCCCGCTATCATATGAATGATGTTGTCCTGTGTCATTGCCTCGCCCTTCAGTTCACCAACCATTTTGCGGTCACGCATAACAATGAGTCGGGAACAGGTGCGAAGCATTTCTTCTATTTCTGAAGAAATGAATGTAACGCTGACACCTTCTTCAGCCAGTTTCAGTATCAGCTTTTGTATTTCGACTTTAGTACCTACATCAATACCGCGCGTCGGTTCATCCAGGATAAGGTATTGCGGATTTGTGAGGAGCCAACGGGCAAGAATTGCCTTTTGCTGATTCCCGCCTGATAAGGATTTGATCGGAGTATCCATTGAAGCGGTCTTTATTCCCAGCAATTTTATGTACTTATCAGCAAAGGCTTCTGCCTCTGCTTTTGAAAAAGGCCTGAAAAATCCCTTCATTGACTGCAGGGCAAGTATGATGTTTTCACGCACGGACAAATCCTCGACAATACCGTCGCGCTTTCTGTCTTCCGGCAAATATCCGACACCTTGCATCATGGCATCCTTCGGCTTTCTGATTTTAACTTCTTTCCCGTTTATTTTCACCTTCCCGCCGGTTATTTTATCTGCAGCAAATATGGCACGCACACTCTCACTGCGGCCGGAACCAAGAAGTCCTGTGAACCCGTTTACTTCTCCTTTTGAGATTTTGAAATCAAATGCATTGGGAGAATTGGTGCTGGATAATCCAACAGCTTCGTAAACCGGAGAAGTATCCGCCTTTTCATCCGGCAGCTTCCGCTTCCGGATGGCTGAAATATCATCCAGATCCTTGCCCATCATTTTGGAAATCAGTTCTACGCGAGGCAGATTCTTTACTTCATATTCGCCTACCAGTTCACCATTTCTTAAAACGGTCACTGTATCGCTTATCTCATACATCTGCTCAAGAAAGTGTGTAACGAAAATAATACCGACACCCCGCGATTTGAGATCACGCATCAGGGAAAAAAGCTTTTCAACCTCCTGTTCGTCCAGCGAGGAGGTCGGCTCGTCCAATATAAGGACTTTACAGTCCATATCCACGGCGCGGGCAATGGCAACTATCTGCTGTTCAGCTATGGAACATGTATCAAGCTGCTGAGTGGCTCGCGCAGGAATATTGAATTTCTCAAGTATTTCCGTTGCCCTCTTTTTCATTGTCCGCCAGTTTACCAGACGGTAATTGCCCCGGCCGATAAACATATTCTCTGCAACAGTAAGATTGGGGCAAAGGGTTATCTCCTGGTAAACTGTACTGATACCCAGCGTCTGAGCCTCATGAGGAGATCTTACGTTGATTTCCTTCAAGCCGCCGTTCAGATCTAAAAATATCCGCCCTGAATCCTTCGGGTACACACCCGTCAAAACCTTTATCAACGTTGACTTCCCAGCACCGTTTTCACCCATCAGGGCATGTATTTCGCCTTTTCTGAGCGTAAAGTCCACATTTTGCAGAGCGCGGACACCCGGAAAAGACTTGCTTATGTTTCTCATTGATAAAACGACGTTGTCCTGCATGGCTACCATCCTTAAAAGTCTTTAAAGTTTCTGAAAGCCTTTATAACAGCAATGTAAGTATGCGGAAAAATCCGCATACTTGCATCGCCTGAACCTGATAATTCTGTAATGAACAGATAAACGTCCCTGTTCTTAATCGCCGATACCATACTTGTCTATATCTTCTTCCTTTATGGTGTAGCAGTCGAAATATCTTTCTTCATTGATTACTATTTTTTCTGTCAATTTTTCGCCCTTTTCAAGAGCCTGGATCATTTCATGGATCTTGTCAGCCTGGAATGGGCTGCACTGACCGTCATAGTTCCAGTTGCCTGCCAGCACTTCCCTGAGTGCCCACTTATTGCAGTCAAATCCCATTATGACAACTTCGCCATCCTTGCCATGGGTAATACCTGCTTCATCCAGTGCTGCAACTGCACCCTTGGCCATACCGTCATTCTCAGCGTAGATAACATTGAATTTTTCGCCTGAATTGATTACAGATTCAACGATCTGTTTAGCTGTTGCCTCGTCCCATGTAGCAGTCTGCTGGACCACGCATTTCATTGTGCCTTTTGCAAACTGTTCGTCCAGCGCCTTTGTACGTCCTATCTGAGCATCGCTGCCCATTGCACCCTGAATATGTACAACATTGTATTCAGGAAGCTTCTGGTCCACCAGCCACTGAACTGCCATATTCCCCTCTGCTTCCATGTCGGAAATAACAGCTGCCTCAAACAGGCTCTCGTCAACATTCATCATGCGGTCAAAGAGGAATACTTTAATGCCGGCTTTCTTGGCATTTTCAAGAATATTGGTCCACCCGTCAGTTGCTGCAGCTGAAATAAGGAGATAATCCACACCGTCAGTGATGAACTGCTGGGCTGCATTCAACTGTTCATCATTTTTAAGACTGTAGTATGTCGATACTTTATAACCGTTAGCTTCAGAAAAAACTCTTTCAAAGTCTGCTACGTTTGCAGCACGATATCCGGACTCAGAAGGCGGGTTGTTCACGATACCTACTTTAATGAGACCCCCACCTGCAGAACCCTTTCCGGATCTTTCGCCACAAGCTGCCAGTGACAGTGCCAACACTGCGACCAGGATTAAAGCCAGGATTCTTTTCATTATTCATTCCCCTCTCATTAATATTGGTTTTGTACAAATCGTATGTTTTTTGCCCGAAAAAAACAATATTTCCGTATAAAATGCATAAAATTTTCAACAAACTCATTTGAAAATCTAACACAAAGCGGTTGTTCATTATAATATGTTTATTAAGCATCTTGTAACTTCATCAATTGCCTTGTGATTATCATAAAATTTCCAACATTTTTAATAAAAAATCCAACACCTTTCCCTTGCAAGCACAAAAACACATCTTCACAGGGGTAATATCCAGGGCAATAATTTCAGCAGCCAGCGCGGGACATAACAAAAGGGCCCCGAATAAGAGGCCCCCGATGATTTTTCAGCACCCTGTCTTTTATCATGCCATCTTTGGTTATGCATCAGTATTTCCTGCTGTCGATCATCTCCTGCGTCGTTGTAAGATAGTCAAACTGGGTTTCTTCCACAACTACCTGCCTTTCTATGGCTTCCCCGCGCTCCAGCCGTTTTATCACATCATCCACATAAGGACCCTGAAGTGGATTGCATTCGATATCCAGCGCGATTTTCCCTTCCAGGCAATACTGCAGTGCCAGCCTGGTCGCATCAAACGATATGACAATGACTCCATCCTCAGGATGGCATCTCAATCCCGCTTCCTCCATCGCGTCAATGGCGCCTAATGCTTCTCCATCATTTTCACAATAGACGACATCGATATCTTTTGTCTTCGCGAGTATCCCGGTCATCACTTCATAAGCCTTTGCCCTGGTGAATTCACCGCATTCCTGTGCGACCAGTTCCCATTCAGGATGCCTCTCAACAGCCTCCTCCAGTGCGCGGGTACGCCCGATCTGTGGTGTGGATCCTATGGTTCCCTGGAGATGGACGATCCTTACAGGCTCATCACCTCTCCCCAGGTTTTCCAGATGCTCTTCAAGCCATCTGACAGCCCTTTTCCCCTCTTCATGGAAATCAGAACCGATATATACCCTGATAAGATTCTTGCTTTCCACTTCCACATCACGGTCGATCATTATCACAGGTATCCCGGCATCCCTGGCTTCCTGCAGAACTGTCTTCCAGCCTGTTTCAACCTTTGGGGAAAACACGATGTAGTCGACATCCTGCTGTATAAAGCTGCGGATCGCACGGATCTGATTCTCCTGCTCCTGGCGCGCATCATCGAATATCAGTACATACCCGTTTTCCTCACTTAATGCTGACTTGATACTTTCCGTATTGGCTACCCGCCATTCAGATTCAGCTCCTACCTGCGAGAATCCGACAACGATCAGCTTATCTTCTTCCGGACCAACCGCAGGCTGTGTCCCTGTTACACATCCGCAAAGCAGAGCTGTCAGGCAAAAAACTGCAACAAGCCTTATTTTTCTCATCATTCACCTCTCCTGATGCTATGGACCTTCGATCCAGCGTAATACGGTCATGTACCGGATTCCTCCGCTGTCTGCTTCGGAATCGTCAGGATGACCCTGGTACCGATATCCGGTGTACTTTCCAAAGTCAGACCATATCCATTACCAAACAGTATCCTGAGCCTCCTGTGTACAGCCCTGAGCCCGAAACCCTCTATGCTGCCTTCTTCTTCAAGGGATGCCCGAACCTCCTCCAGCCGCTCACGTGTCATACCGGCGCCGTCATCTTCCACCTCCAGTATTATACATCCATCCTGTTCTCTGCCGGTCACGCGGATATATCCTTTGCGGCGCCTGTTTTTGATCCCGTGATAGAGAGCATTTTCTACCAGCGGCTGGAGTGTGAGCTTCGGAAGTGTGAAAAATTTCAGTTGATCAGGGATATCGATTTTATATTCCATCAGATCGCGGTAGCGCATCTTCTGGATCTCAAGATAGCTGCGGATATGCTGCTCCTCTTCTGCAAGTGTGATAACATTTTTGCCCCGGCTCAGTGAAAAGCGGAAGAAGTTGGAAAGATTGCTGACCATGGTGACCGCCTCCGCGATCTCTCCCGACTCGATCAGCCATATGATAGTGTCGAGGGTATTGTAAAGGAAATGCGGGTTGATCTGCGCCTGAAGCAGCGCCAGTTCTGTGCGCCGGCGCTGTTTTTCCTGTTCAGTGGTCTTGTCTATGAGCCGCTTCAGTTGCCCCACCATGGTCTCGATGCCGTCCGTAAGCAGCTGTACCTCTTCCACATCAGCCTGAATAGGCTTGTATACAAGCAGATCACCCTTACCGATCGCTTCAAGCCGCTCACATATCTTGTCTATGGGTTCTATGATCCTTTTGCTGAGCTTTCTCGATTTTCTCAGCAAGAAGCACAGTAATACGATGGATAAAACTACGATCACTGCCATGAGGACGATCATGTTCCGGATCATGGTCGTCTGCAACGCATCCAGGTGCGCAGCCTCGTAATACAGGTAAGTATACATATACTCCTGTATCAGGTCCGTCAGGATATAAATATTGTTTTCCAGCTGCTCCTCGCGCAAATTGTATTCTTCTGTTTCTGCTATCTCATTCATTTTATCCTGCAGATTGTGACACAGGTTGAGCACGCTGTTGATGGCACGAAGGCTTTCTTTCTTTGTCGTGGTCTCTGTCAGCTTTCGTGCGATCATCTCGGCGGACTGGACCTCTCTGACAGGCAGACCCTCCGAATACTGGCTGTCTATGACATAGTAATACATTTTCAGATCCACATCGTCCTTGAAGTTCTGATTGAACTCCGAAGCCATCGTCACATTGTTCAGGATCGCATTATACTGCAGGGCATAAACTATCCCTATGGAAGCTATCACGATGATAACGATCATCAGCGGAGATGAAACAAGAAGTATCATCTTCCATAGCTTGCTCTGCATAGTGATTTTTTCGTTTTTGACTTTCCTCCATGATTTTGCTTTCACTGGCTTTCTCCTCTTCGATATTCACTGGGCGTACAGCCTGCGACCTTCTTGAACACGAAGCTGAAATAATGCGGATCCTTGTACCCGACTGCAAATGCGATCTCACCTGAACGCTTATCCGTATATCGGAGCAGGTACTTCGCTCTTTCGATCCGTTTGCTGGTAAGGTATTCGATAAATGTCATCCCGATTTCCTGACTGAATATTGCCGAAAAATAGTTCGGGCTGATGTTGACCTCCTTTGCCACCCTGTCCAGTGACATGGATTCCTCATGATAATGTCTGTTGATATACTCTATGGCCTGATTCAGCAGATCACGCTGCTGCTTTTTGCTCACATCATCCCGCATTTCAATCACATACTGCAGCACCCGGCGCACGTACTGCCGCGCTTCATCCGGCTCTGATGCGCTGTCACCCGGACGGAGCTCCCGCGACCAGATGCTGTATGAATGGCAGCAGATCGTATCCAGGTATTTCACAGCTGCCAGGTAGATCGTCATTGCAAGGTACTTGCAGAACACAGGATGCGCAACTTTTTCTCTTTCTGCACTTTGCATCAGTTGATCGACAAAGTTATCGATGTCTTCTGTGGACCCATTGCCAAGGAAGTTCAGTATGCGTTCCTGTTCGACCCCGTTTTTGTGTTTGCCCTGTCCCGTACTGAATCTCCTGCGGATATCACTGACAGTGTCCTCTGTCAGGATATGTACATCCGGGCAGAGATATCGACAGGACAATATACGGCTCGCATCCTGAAAACATACCGGGATCGAGCCAAGCCGCGAAACAGGTGTACCACATGCAATGTGCCAGTTCACATCGCCGCCCGCCTTGCTGCAGCAGTCGGCAATGCTTCTGATACACTCATCGGTTCTTTCTGCTATGCTGTCCTTCTCTCCCTTAACCAGAATTGCATATGTTGTTACGCTCCATATAAACAGGAGCAGGTCAGGCTGACCGGATATGAACCCCCTGATTTCATCCTCCACCTGGGTCAGCACCTCCGTATATCTCTCCGGAGCGCTTCCGTCATATCCGGCGCTGCTCAGGGAGAAAAGTACGATATTATAGAATGGTGCATTCACATCCAGGCCCAGTTCCTTGGCAGTCTCGCATATCTCCCGTACCCTCAGGCTGCCTGTGACGATTTTCTCAAAGAATCTCCTGCGGGTGAATATTTCATACTCACGGACTTCCCTCTGGAACTCCTCATAGTATTCCTGCTGTTTCAGCTCGTCGGTCATCTTCTTATGCAGTTCAGTCAGCACTTCCACCATCTTGCTTTTCACGATGGGCTTGAGCAGGTATTGCTCGACTCCCATGCGGATAGCCTGCTGTGCATAGGAAAAATCATCATAACCGCTGATTATGATGATTTTTGTCTTCGGAAGCTCTTTTCGCACCAGTTCGATGAGTGCAAGCCCATCCATGAAAGGCATTTTTATATCAGTTATGAGAACGTCGGGTCTGATCTGCCGTATCAGGGGCAGGGCAAGCTCTCCATCCGGAGCATCACCAGCATATTGGAAGCCATATTGTTCCCAATCGATGTTGTTTCGGATACCCTCGCGTACTACGATCTCATCTTCCACAAGAAAGACCTTGAACATATCGTAACCCCTTCTGACAGACTGCTTATGATACTGTCATTATATACCACATTGTGCTAATTAACAATGGGGGTAACTGGCTTACGGTGCCTTACACGGCAAATGGCCACATATTTTTTCACAAGTGGTCACTCTGTCCCGCCAGGTCCCATCATGTCTCAAGCTGATCCCGTCCGGTAATAATTGTTATAGTGTGATTTGAAACAGATCTTCGATTACATTCGTCAATAAATACAATAGAAAAATAATCATAGAAAAGGAGTTTGAGCTACAATGAAGAAATTATTGATTCTAAGTATCGCAGCAATTTTAGCACTGAGCTTCGCTGCATGTGGAGCAAAGCCGGCTGAAACAGGAGCGTCGGTGCTGGACGGAAGTCTTGAAAGCATCCTGGAAGAAATATACGAAACAGCGGACTGCAGTGACAATTTTAAGGAATTTATCAAAACGGGGCTTCAAACGACCGTGGTGTCCGAAGAAAGAAACGAGTATTATCTGGGCAAGGATGATATAGAATACGAGGAAGCATTGGCTTCTGAGCCGATAATGATGCCATCAGCCTATGAATTGACGCTTGTGCGTGTAAAGGAAGGGGCAGATATCGAAAAAATCAAAGAAGACATCAAGGCAAATGTCAATCCGCAAAAATGGGTTTGTGTCGGCGTGGACCCTGATAAAGTAATAGTAGACAGCATTGGCGATGTCATAATCATCATTATGAGCAATGATGAGGGCAAAGCTCTGCACGACGCATTTCTGGCACTGAAAGGATAAGTATGTTATTTTCAAGCATCAGTTTTTTATACTGCTTTTTGCCGGTAGTGCTGTTGATTTACCTGGTTGTGCCCCGCAGACTGAAAAACTTCATATTACTGTTATCGAGCCTGTTTTTCTACTTCTGCGGGGAGCCGGGCTACCTCATTGTGATGGTCGCAGCCTGCATATCCGGGTACCTCCACGGTTTATGGATCGATAAGGAGAAAGGCGGGAGATTGGCGAAGATTTCGCTTATCTCCTCGGTTTTTTTCAGCATTGGTCCACTGCTGTTTTTTAAATATACAAATTTTGCAGTCAGAAATTTCAATCTGCTGCTCGGCACCGATATAGGCCTGCTTAATATTGCTCTGCCCATTGGGATAAGCTTTTACACTTTCCAGGTTCTGTCGTATACCATTGATGTATACAGGGGCGACGTAAAAGCCCAAAGGAACTTTATAGATTTCGCGACCTATGTATCGTTATTTCCTCAGCTTATAGCAGGACCCATAGTCCGATACGCCGTCGTCGAGTCCGAGCTGTCATCCCGGATCCATTCATCTGCGGATATGGCCGCCGGGATCAGCCGGTTTATTATAGGATTGTCAAAAAAGGTTATTATAGCAAACACCCTTGGTGAACTGGGTGATATATTTCTGAAATCGGGAAGCAAAACAGTTTTGTTTTACTGGTTGTATGCCCTTTCGTTTATGATACAGATATATTACGATTTTTCAGGCTACAGTGATATGGCGATCGGACTGGGAAGAATATTCGGGTTCCATTTCCCGGAAAATTTCGATTACCCCTTTATCTCAAGAAGCCTCACTGAGTTCTGGAGAAGATGGCACATATCCCTCGGCACATGGTTCAGGGACTATGTGTACATACCTATGGGCGGAAACCGTGCCGGCAAAGCAAAATGGCTGCGTAACATCTTTGTCGTCTGGTTCCTCACCGGGTTCTGGCATGGAGCTGAGTGGAACTTCATACTATGGGGGCTGTACTTCGCCGTGTTCCTTTGCCTTGAAAAACTGTTCCTGCTAAAGGTCCTTGAGAAAATACCTGTTTTTGCAAGACACATTTATATGCTGTTTTTCATAATGGTCAGCTTTGTTCTGTTCAATGGAGACGGTCTGGCCGAATGTATCAGCAATATCAGGGGCATGTTCGGTTTCCCTGGAGTGCCTTTGGTCGGCGCAGAAGCAATATACTATTTAAAAAGTTACTCGGTGATCCTGCTGGTTGCTGCTGTTGGTGCCACACCATTACCCAGGATGGCTGTGGACAGGCTGAAAAGCTTGAAAAAAATCAACCGTTTGGCAAACATATTGGAGCCCGCAGTCCAGGTATCCCTGCTGTTGCTTGTCACAGCTTATCTGGTCGATGGATCCTTCAATCCGTTTTTATATTTCCGGTTTTGATCAACTGCGGTGCTCGCCATAAGGAGAATGTGATTTGAGAAATAACACCAGGAATATCATTACGATTATTTTGTTTATCACTATTATCTTTGGATTTATGATCGGAAATTTCGCCGCTCCTGATAAAGAGGTGTCCGCAAGCGAAAGACGGACCCTGGCGAAACTTCCGGAGTTTTCCATGCAGAAGCTTTTTAGCGGTGATTTTTTCAGCGACTTCGACAAATATTCACTGGACCAGTTCATATTCCGCGACGATTTCAGGGGGTTTAAAGCATTTGTAAAATACAACATATTAAGGCAAAAGGACAACAACGGTATTTATATGGTGAATGGGATCATAAATAAGCTCGAATACCCCCTTAATGAAAAATCAGTCCTGAATGCGGCCAATAAACTTAATGATATATACAACAGGTATCTGCGAGACATCAATACGAAATATGCTGTTATCCCTGATAAAAATTATTTCCTGGCATCGGAAAATGGATATCTTTCAATCGACTACAGCAGAATGACAGGGCTTATGGACGAAAACATTTCAGAGATCGGATATATCGATCTCTTTAAGTCTCTTTCAATCGATGATTACTATCGGACAGATATCCATTGGGACCAGGACAGGCTGATCGGTGTGGCGGATAAAATCCTGGAAGAGATGGGAAACGCCGCCAGGGCTTCTGATGCGAAATTTACCAGAAGAGAATTGTACCCGTTTTACGGTTCATATTACGGTCAGGCCGCTGTAAAAGCGAATCCCGACACTCTTGTTTACCTGACGAACAGCACTTTGGAGAGCGCCATGGTCTTTGATCACTACAGTGGAACATACGGCAAAATATATGAGCCGGAAAGGTTCACAGGCATTGACCCTTATGATGTGTTCCTGTCCGGTCCGCAGCCGCTTCTTACCATTGAAAACCCGGATAGTCCGACCAACAGGGGCCTTATACTTATCCGCGATTCGTTTGGAAGCAGTATCGCCCCGCTGCTGCTGTGCGGTTACTCAAAAATAACGCTGGTGGACCTTCGTATGATATCCGCTGAAATACTGGGCAGCTATATAGATTTCACCGAATATCAGGATGCCCTGTTCCTATACAGCACTTCCACACTAAACAACAGCTACATGCTTAAGTAAAGGTGCCTGTCCTGGTTGAATACCTGCACTTAATCATGCACTAAGACTTGACTGTACACTATGGCACAAATCAAAGCCAGGCCGCTGCATGCAGCTTACCTGATATAGCTTACGGAGGACCGGCGATAGAACAATGCAGTCGCAAGGATCCCCAGGAGCAGCAATACGATACTCAGGACAAATGGCAATACTCTTGAGACATCGCTCAGCAGTCCGCCGATATACCCGAAAGGTACACTGACCAGCATGACAGTCGTCAGGATCAGACCCATAGCCCCGGAACGCTCCTCCGCATCAACATGGATGGCCACCAGTGATTCCCTCAGCGTGTTCAGGATGGCTGCTCCCAGTGCTTCGAATAATATGGAGGCAAACAGCAATGCATATCCCAACACACCAGTACCCGTTATAGAGATCAGCAATGCGCAGCTGATGATATAACTGGCGAACCCGCCATACAACGGCGTTTTAAGGTTTGTCTGCTTTATTTTCGATATGATAGTGAAGAAAAGGAAAATCGACAGTATGCTCTTCACCATCGGGAATATGGGCAGCAATGTGTCAGGAACACCAATACGCCGCGATACGATGATCTGCCAGAAAGTCGTACCGAGCATGACTACGATCTCCACCAGTATGCTGATTATCAGTGCGAACATGGTGCCACGGGATGCCCTGATCTTTCTCACTGTGTTCCTATATCCCGACAACATCTCGCTCCACGACTTGCCGCGCGACTCTTCAAGCCTCACCCTGCCGACAGCTGTCTCAGTTGAGAGCCTGTACAGGATCAATACCTTTGCTGTCATAATTACAAAAGCATTGATATACAGTATTCGTATGGCCGGCGTCAGCGTCAGCTTAGCCACAAGCACCGAGGAAATCGGAGCAAACAGGGCAGAAAGGTTGCCGAAGACGATGATCCATGAATATATGTGGGTTATTTTATCCCTGGGTGCATCTTCGATCAGCAGACAATTCCAGGCCACATGTGTTATCCTCATCATCCCGTTGAACAGTGCAGCCACGACAAAAAACCAGAAGCCCTGGCTGGATGCCCAGATGATGCTGGGGATACTCCATGCCAGAAAATCGAAAATGGCTGTGCTCTTCCTCCTCCCCAGCTTGTCTGTGACAGCGCCTGACAGGAACGCACTGATCATCTGGGAAAACATATAGATCGAGGTGACGATCCCCACCTGCACATCGCTCATACCGAAAGAAAGCATGTATACTGTTGCATAGGGCAGACACAAATTCATGGACAGCCCCCACATCGGCTCAGTATAGACACATGCGCGGGGATTCCCTTTCAGCTCAACAAGCGTCTGGAATAATTGGTTTTTATGTAAAATATTCTTCATTCAGGTTTTCCTCTCTAACACCAACAAACCGCCGGAAACCGGCGGTTTGCTCTGTTCAGTTTGTTGGGGGTATTGCTGTGGTCAGGCTTGAAATTTTGCTTTTGGTTCGAGGTCATGCCTGAAACCCCGAAACTTGCCTCACCTTATCTTATCTTGCATCCAGCGGGATATAATCACGCTTCTCTGAAACTGATTTGTAGGCAGGTCTGATGATTTTACCTGCATTTGCTATTTCCTCCATACGGTGGGCCGCCCACCCGGGTATACGGGCAATGGCGAACAGAGGCGTGAACAACTGCAGGGGCAGTCCCAGCATGTTGTATACGAAGCCGCTGTAGAAATCCACATTGGCACTTACGCCCTTGTAGATACGTCTTCTCTCCCTGATGATTTCAGGTGCCAGCTTTTCGACCAGTGAATAAAGCCTGAACTCATCCATACGGTCTTTTTCTTTTGAGAGACTTTCGACAAATTTCTTGAGCATGGTGGCACGCGGGTCAGACAGCGAATATACGGCATGCCCCATCCCGTAAATCAGTCCTGAGCGGTCAAATTCCTTCTTGTCCAGCAGCCGTTCAAGGTAATCTGCAACCTCTCCTTCATCAGTCCAGTCAGATATTTTGGTCTTCATATCGTCAAACATCTGTACCACTTTGATATTGGCACCGCCGTGCCTGGGTCCCTTCAGAGAACAAAGGGCCGCTGTGATGGCCGAGTAGGTATCTGTTCCGGAGGATGTCACCACATGTGTGGTGAAGGTTGAGTTGTTGCCGCCGCCGTGCTCAGCATGCAGCACCAGCGCCAGATCGAGAATTTTTGCTTCGAGCGGCGTATATTTGCTGTCAGGCCTCAGAATATACAATATGTTCTCTGCAGTCGATAATTCGGGCTGAGGACGATGGATAAAGAGGCTCTTTTTGTCATGGTAGTGACAGTAAGCCTGGTACCCGTATACGGACAGCAGCGGGAACAGCGCTATCAGCTGCAGGGACTGCCGCAGCACATTGGGCAGTGTATTGTCATCAGCGTAATCATCATAGGAATACATGGTCAGAACGCTTCTGGCCAGTGTGTTCATCATATCGTGACTGGGAGCCTTCATAATGATATCCCGCACAAAGTTTGTCGGCAGTGAACGGTAATTTGCCAGTATCCTGTTGAAATCCTCCAGGCGCTTTGCATCAGGCAACTCACCGAACAACAGGAGATAGGCCACCTCTTCATAGCCGAAGCGGTCTTCTTTTATGAATCCTTCCACGATTTCTTCCACGTCTATTCCTCTGTAATAAAGCTTTCCTTCGCAGGGATACTCTTTCCCATCAACGATTTTTGATGAGATGATTTCCGATATGACCGTCAATCCCGTCAATACACCTTTTCCGTTTATATCACGCAAACCTCTTTTTACGTCATATTTATCGTAATATGAGGGATCGATCCGGCTGTTGTTTTCAAATAATGAGGAAAGCTCTAGTATCTCAGGAGTTATCTTGGAGAAACGGTTAGCCATTATGTAGTCACTCCTTTCACTGTTTCTGTGTCTGTTTTCTTATTATACATTAATAATGGTCCGATTAAAAGGCTGGACGCGCGCCAACATCGGAAATATCGGCAGATTCGGCTTCTGCTGTCAGAAATAATGCAGACACCGGACCTGTCAGCCAAAACCGGGCGATCCCGGACAACAGCTGACAGAATCAAGGCAGCACTGTAAACCAGGATAAAAAATGACCAGGAGCTGATTATCTGACCCGGAAAACAGTCCGCGGGCAATTGCCGGCGAGAACATCTGATATCCGATATCGGGAACTCGCTATCATGACAGTTGTACCCTGGCGGATCGGTTCCTTGATAAATTCCAGTTTTGCTTTGGCTCCACCTGCGCCGGAACGGCTCTTTCCAAAGCAATGCTTCTGTAATTCGTTTATTGCCTCTATCACTTCATCTGCATTTTTGCCCTCTACACACTCAACCAGAGTGGATGGATCCTTCGGGTCAGTATAGATCCCCTCGACAGAGGTAAAAATGAGCAGATACTTTGGATGGACCAGTGAAGCAATCACTGCAGCTGTCTCATCGTTGTCGATGCATTCCACGATCTCCCTGTTCCCGTTATTGCGAAGCTGCTCCAGTTCCCATCTGCGGTTTTCTTCAAAGCTGACGGTATCATTGTAGTTTACGATCGGTATGGCGTCCTGCTTTACACAGCGCATCAGGAACTGGTAGATATGATCCCGCTTTTCAGGGTCGTTGAAATGCACATGCTCCACCAGCAGCTGTCTGACGGAGTACTTCGAAGGGATATACCGGCGGTATTCCTCCATCAGTATCGTTTGCCCCTGGGCTGAATAGTCAGTCATGATATCCTGCTTCGGACCGGTCAGCTCTTGCCCTGTCCGCTTGATATAATCCAGACGCCCTATCTCCACCGCACCTGAACTTACCCATATCATTCCCGGGCACAGCTCACTTCCTATACGGCTGAATACGTTATAATCGATATCATGCTCTTTCTCGCGGATCAATGCCATGGATCCTATTTTCCCAACCAATTCGACATCGTATTTCATGACACATATCCCCTGCTAATATGATCGAATTTACATAATATCATAAAATAGAATAAAAAGCATTTGTGATATCCATTTTGTGTGGATAACACCAACTGTTTACCATTTTATTGTGCTGCGATGAAAAATTCAAGCACAAACTGACAAACGGCAGCAGAAATTTCAGAAGCGAAAAAGATGCTCCGGAGTTCAATTGAGATTTTGAACAGGCAAAAGGTTGTTGGCTACGGGGTATGTCTGTATACCTGTTCGGCTGTGAAAAAGCCGTCTTTTATCACCGTTTCATCGATATTGTCCCTTGTGACGAGCAGCGGTTTATAAATCCAGCAGGGAATATCATATGCCCCGTTGAAGATCGTTTCGTGAGGACCGATATCTCTTCCCTCCGCCATTCTTACGGCGATCTCGGCAGCACCTTCTGCAAGGATGCTTATGGGCTTGTAAACCGTACATCCCTGTGTGCCCTCTACTATCCTCCGGCATGCACCAAGTTCGGCGTCCTGCCCTGTAACGAAAACTTCTCCTGCAAGCCTGTTTTCACTCAGTGCAGTAATAGCTCCCTCAGCCAACTGGTCATTTGCAGCAATGATGGCATCCACCTTCTGCCCGCTGTTCAGTATCTTGCTGACAAACTCATATGAGCCTTCTGTTCGCCAGGCATCGATCCAGGTTTCTCCCACGATTTTGATGGCACCTTTTTCGATATAAGGATCAAGTACGCTGTAATAACCTTCGTTGATCATAAAGGAGTTGTTGTCCCTCTCAGTGCCATTGAGGATGAGATAATTCCCTTCAGGGACTTTTTCCACAGCAGCCTGTCCCATCAGACGGCCTACCTCCTCATTGTCAAATGATATGTAAAAGTCGATCTCGGCATCCCTTATCATCCGGTCATATGCGATAACATTTACATCACGGTTGCGGGCGTATTTGACAAGATCCCTGAGGCTGGCCTTATCAACGGCAACGATTACGAGCACATCCACTCCCTGCTTAATCATTTCGATGGCGATCTCCCTCTGAAGATTACAGTCCTCATATGCATTTTTTACAATGACTTCAGCCCCCAGGTTCTCCGCTTTTGCTACGAATATGTCCCTGTCCCTCTGCCACCTTTCGACTGTCATCGTTTCATAAATGAACCCTATCTTCGATACCTTATCTTCCCTGGCGGCAGTTTTGTCAGGCCCGCAGCCTGATATAAGCAGCAGAAGTCCGGCCATGGCAAGGAACGCCATCTTCTTCACCACATGCATCGATTCAGATGAAACCATTTTTTTCACGCTAAACCTCTCCCGTATGCTTTATACAGTATTCCAAAGGTAAAAACCCGGTTACCGGTAACAACCTCCATTTCACCGCTGACACAGTCTGTTTCATCGCTGACATGTTCCGTTCAACGCTGATCCTGCCTGCGCAGGATCTGTCCTGTCCTGATCAGAATGTCCGCATCCCCGCCTGCAGAAGCCTCACCGGTTCAGTTTCTGATAGTCTGTCGGGGACTTCCCCACATGCTTTTTGAACAATTTGCTGAAATAATTGGGGTCGCTGTAACCGGACATATAACATACTTCCTTTATAGAATACCTGTTTAGCCTCAGCAGCTTCTTCGCATGCTCGATCCGCACTGATGTCAGCCTTTCGATGAAGTTCTCGCCGGTTTCATTTTTATACAGTCTGCTTAGATACTGCGGGCTAATGTGCAGTTCTCTGGAAACGTCGTCCAGATTCAAATCCTGATTGAATCTCTCGTTTATCAGCTTATTTGTCATTTCAACTATCTTCCCGATATTGCTTTTTTTCCTGGCACTGATCTGACAGGCTATGTTTCTCACTTCCTCCGTACATATCTGCTCAAACTCTTCCCTGGAGCAACAGCTCAAGATCCTTTTGACATATGATCCCGGCTCGGTTTTGTCTCTGATTCCGTTCTCTGTAGCGATACGCCGTACCGCTGCCATCATTTCAATGATTTTATAATGGACGCTTTCCTGTTCAAAAAAGTTGGGATACTTCCGGAAGATGTCGGACAGTATTGTAAGACACCTCTGCACATCGCCGTTCTCCAGTGAGATCAGCAGCTTCTGTTCCTGTAAAGTGATCTCATACCCGACGTCAAAAATATTGGGAGCTATGTCATCTATATGGACTATCCTGCCGCTTCCTTCGCTGTTGAGTGCCTTCAGTGCCTCCTGATAAGACAACAGTATGTCCTGATCTTTGTGTATCCTCCCTATACCGATCTTAAACTCGATATCATATTTTTTCTCCAGCAGGTTCATTACCTCTTCAATGCAGGATATGGAATGCACCCTCTGCTGATACAGATCGTCGATGCTCTGGGCCGCATAAACTACCACCCTGTCCAGCATCACCGGCCCAACAATGCATTTACACCTGTATTTCAGATTGTTCTTGAAAAGATTGTACAGCTCTTCATTATCAAGGCTGTCACTCAACTGAGCGTCATAATCACTTCTGCTGCCTGTCTTCCTGAACGCGAATACGAAGATAAACCCTGTATCATTGTCTATATCAAAGAATTCCCTCTTATATCTGCTGATGTCGGCTTTCTGTGCCTGGGCAAAGAGCAGCGAGTATATGAAGCTGTGTTCTACGGCTGTGAGCATCTTTTCGATCCGCTCTTTCGCCTCAAGCTCCCATCTGTATTTGCGCCTCTCATCATCCAGCTGGTCTGTTATCCGCTGTAATGTATCCACCAGTCTTTCTTTTTTCACGGGTTTTATCAGATACTCACTGACACCCAGTTCAACAGCCTGTTTGGCATACTCGAAAAATTCATATACTGATACGATGACTATCTTTACATCATTGTGCACCTTCTTGATTTCCTTGATGGCATCAAGGCCGTTTATGCCCGGCATCTTTATGTCTGTCAGTATGATATCCGGTTTAATGGTCAGCGTTTTTTCTATGGCTTCTCTTCCCGATCTGGCAGTCTCAATGATCCTTACATTGCTGAATTCTTTTTCAACGATGTGCCGCACGGATTCGATCATGATTTGCTCATCATCACATACCATCAGACTGTACACTGCAACTACCACCTTCCCGTATATGCTGCCTTGCAGCGGTATTTTACATAATACAGCAGATTACCCTGCTCCGCTCCTGATCGCATGGGATTTTCAAAACCACTTTCGTACCCTTGCCCGGAGCACTTTCCAGATCAATGACATCCTCACAGTTGAAAAACAGTCTCAGCCTCTGAACTACATTGTATATCCCGATCCCCGTCATATGACCGGACTTATCACTTTCAAAGCTCTGGCAGCTCAGGATCTTCTGTCTCGTTTCCTCGCTCATCCCAACTCCATTGTCCTGGACGCATATTCGGACCACATCTCCGGTTTTGTCCAGCGATATCCTTATAACGCCACCGCTTTCAACGTTGCCTATGCCGTGGATCGTTGCATTCTCCACCAGCGGCTGGATGATAAGGGGCGGCACATTGATGTCGAGAAGGCTTTGGTCGATATCATATTCAAATTTTATAGTGCCTCCAAACCGCACTATAAACAGGTCCTCATATGCCCTGATAGTGTCGATCTCATCTTTTATCCTGACAGTTCTGTCCAGGCTCTTGACATTGTATCTCAAAATCCTTGCCATACTATCGAGAAAAGTAGATGTCCTGTCCGCTCCCTCCATCATCGCAAGCTGCACTCCGGCATTTAGCGTGTTGAAAAGAAAGTGAGGATTTATCTGCATCTGCAGTGCCTTCATTTCCGCGTCAGCCAGTAATTGCTGGATCCTCAGATTCTCTATCTGTTGTTCCAGTAACTGCGCTTCGGTGTCAGCCTTGTTGTGCAGCTCCCTGATATAGTTTCTGATACTGTGCTTCATCGTGTTGAATGCATTGGCCATGATACTGAGCTCATCCTGAGAAAACACTTCCACATCCTCTGCGTCAAAATTCCCCCTGGAGATTTCCTCCGCTGAATGTGCCAGCTTTATGATCGGCTTCGTCATGTCGAGGGTCAGGTATGCTATGACAAGCACATTCAGCAGTATTGCGGATATGGTGAGGATAAGATTTGCTGTATGGAGTTTGCTGAGATTTTCAGTAATGTTGAGATATTGCGTGGTGTTTCTGTCCAAAATGTTCAGGCTGAGACGATCAGCATATGTGCGGATATATCCGGTTATTTTGTTTGCCTCGGCGTATCTGGCGATATACTCGTCAGCATTATCTGTCCTCCTGGCTTTTACAGCTGCCTCTGCTTCATTGAAATATGAATCGGCCATGTATGCGATGTCCTTGTAGATCAGATCATTCTGCGTGTATATCCCGTGCAGCTCGGAAAACATGTCCTGTACCTTTTCACTGAAGATCTCCTTATACCTGTAGTAGTTGAGCAGGCTGTCCGAATCTGAAGTGACAAGATAATTCGTGAGGTGGGTATTTACATTATGCATGTCACTCAGAAAACTCTCTATTTCAATGTTGGCGGCAAACATCTCATCCATTTTCCTGATAACATTGCTCGACAGACCCAGCACGAATATGCTGGCAGCACTGGTCAGAGCCATTGTCAGTACGAACACCGCAATGAACCTGGATTTGATGCTGTTGAACATACTGTTCCAGAATTTACCCATGATCACTACTCCGGATCATCCTGCAGCACAGCAATCCCGCTGAGCGTGGAACTCCAGCCAGGGGTCGCGATCCTGCCGCCACCAGCTCCGTGCTGCAGCCATATTCACCGCTGAACTCTCATCTGATCCAAACCGGGATATGATGAGATGCTTATGTTTGACTCCTGTCACTTCTGGTCGATATTGATTTTCGTATAAATGTCCGTATCGATATTTATATAGCTGGACTGAAACGAATCTCCGACACTCCCGCACAGTATTTCCACTGCCTTGTACCCTGCCTTGTATCCATTCCTGTCCAGCACCCCGAATATGATTCCCTTCCGAATGTAATATTTGATTTCATCAGTGATGCCGGTACCGACTATGACGACATCTCCCACCAAATTTCGTTCCACTATGACACGCGCTGCTGCCGCAGTATCCTTGGCGTTGGTGCAGAATATCACGTCCACTTCAGGATACTGAGTCAGTATATTCCTTGTCATATCCTCGGCACCAAGCAGATCGCTGCTCCTGTACGATGTGTGCAGAAGATTTATTTTTTTCTCCCGCTCTATCACGCTCGTTATTCCGCTCATCATAATATCGCTCTGAGATATGAGTGTTTTATCGGCATCGCTTCGGCTCTCGTCCGCCAGGATCACCGCCAGATCAACGGGCGATTTCCTGTCAGTGGCCTGGGATATCAGCTTTGCCGCCTTCACCCCATAGTCATAGAAATTGTTGCCGACATATGAAAGCCTGTCACTGTCAATTGATTCCGCCACGCCCACCACGATATGGATACCGGATTTGGCTGCATTGTTGATGGCTTCAGAATACTCTCCTGAGTTCCTGCCATTGACGATGATGCCGTCGACCCTGGATTTGTTTGCAATGTTCACATACTCTACGATTTTATCTATGCTGTCCGGGCCGGATATGGGGTTGTATTCTATAGCGGCATTGTGGACCTTCCCGGCTTCGAATACACCTTCCTTGAAGCTCTGCCAGTACTCATCATCGTCCCCTGAATATAATATCAGTGAGAAATGGTATTTAGGATCCTCACCGAATACATTCACAGTGTTGTCGTCATAAGCCTCATTTACTTTGTCGAGGTAATATAAAGCCGTTGCTGCAGATGTGACCACAACAGCAAACAGAAGGGTCATGGATATTTTGCAGAGCCATTTCATTTCGATGCCCCCTCCGGCGCATTACACCATGCTTGTAATTCCAGATTATTATACCATATATGGGCTTCACATACAGTATTTTGTAGCTTCTAAACCTGTACGCACATGATTACATCAGCTCGGCATTACTAGTTGGTGAGTGCTGTGAAAATGACAAAAGGGGTGCCCTGATAAGATCCGATCTGATCCCGGGACAACCCCGCAATACTATTGTTTGCCTGTTCAACCGAGCCTGGATTTTGATTTCGAATACATGTCGAATGCCACCGCAAGCAGTACCACCAGTCCTTTTGCCACTGACTGAAGAAATACGTTCAGACCTATGATCGACATGCCGTTGTTCATTACACCCATAATAAATGCGCCGACCACAGCTCCCCATATCGTTCCCACGCCGCCGTAAGCCGAAGCTCCACCGATGAAACACGCACCTATGGCATCCAGTTCAAAACTTACCCCGACATTGGGCGATGCAGCCATCAGCCTGCCGGCAGTCACCACTGCTGCTACCCCGGAAAGGAGCCCCATGTTTGCATATACGAGGAACATCATCTTTTTGGTATTGACACCGGAAAGTTCAGCTGCCTTGATATTTCCACCCATGGCGTATATATGGCGTCCCGGTATGGTCTTGGTCGCTATGAACGTATATATGGCGTATAAAGCGGCCAGCAGGATCAGCATAATCGGCAGGCCATCATCCATTGCCAGCCAGTATGAAAACAGATTGATAACTATAAAAAATGAAATAATCTTAACGATTACCAGGCTAAGCGGCTGCACCTCATATCCGCGCTTTTTCTTGCTGTTCCTGTTGAAGATCACAACCAGCACATATATGATGGATAGTGCCAGCCCTGTGACAAGCATCGTCATATTCAGGTATTCAGGCTTGTTCTGAAGCTGAAGCAAATCACCGATACGCAGGAAATCCGGGGCCGTATTGGGTGCGATATCCGGGACCGAACCCGTTCCAATGGTGACATACAGACCCGAAAGCGGCAATGTCTGACCATTGAGGATGATATTGTTAATGCCCCGGAAGACCAGCATGCCTGACAGTGTAGCTATGAAAGGCGGTACCCTGACATATGCTATCCAGAAACCCTGCCAGATACCTGCCAGGAGACCAGTCAAAACACTGATCAGTATCGCCAGCCCGGAAGGCAGGCCAAGGGTCGTCGCCATCAATCCTGACATTGCGCTGACAAGTGCAACCAGCGAACCGACGGACAGGTCTACATTGCCTCCCGTCAATATACAGAACATCATCCCTATGGCGAGTATTAGCACATAGGCGTTCTGACGCACAAGCATCGACACATTTCTCGGCCAGATGAGCCTGCCGCCTGTCACGAATCCGAAGAAAACTATAATGATGACCAGAGCAATAATCATTCCGTATTGCCGCAAATTACGGTTTATGAATTCCTTGATGCCATCCATTTACTTCCCCCCTATCGCCCCGCCGAGCTTCTTATTATTGTTGCCATGATATCCTCCTGGGTGGCTTCACTCGTTTTCATCTCCCCCACTACACGACCTTCGTTGATTATGTACAGCCTGTCGGTGATGCCCAGTATCTCAGGCAGTTCGGAGGATATCATGATGATGCATTTCCCGGCATCAGCCAACTGTAAGATTATCTTATATATCTCATACTTTGCACCGACATCGATGCCCCTGGTGGGCTCGTCGAGTATCAGCACATCAGGTGCCGCGAATATCCACTTGCTGAGCACCACTTTCTGCTGATTCCCGCCCGAAAGATTGCCCACCTTTTGAAACACACTGGTCGACTTGATGTCAAACCGCTTCCTGTAATCCTTCCCCACTAAGATCTCTTCATCTTCATTTATGACGATTCCCCTGGTTATAGCCTTCAGATTAGCCAGCGTGATGTTCCTTTTGATATCCTGTATATGCACCAGTCCTGCCGTCTTCCTGTCCTCGGTGACATAGGCAATGCCGTTGGCTATCGCCTGATTGATATTGTTCAGCGTTATTTCCTTACCGTCCTTAATAAGCGTGCCGCTGATCTTTCTGCCGTAAGCCCTGCCGAATACACTCATGGCGAGTTCCGTCCTTCCCGCTCCCATGAGACCTGCAAGGCCGACTATCTCTCCTTTTCTGAAATACATGTTTACATTGTGTATAACGACTCTTTCCTCATTCAGGGGATCATGTACGACCCAGTCCCTTATTTCAAAGCCTGTCTCTCCTATATTCGGCGTATGTTTGGGGAAGCGGTCCGTAAGCTCACGCCCCACCATTCCTTTTATTATCCTTCCTTCACTTACAGGCACCGTATTGTCCAGGGTCTCTATGGTCTTTCCGTCCCTCAGAACGGTTATACTGTGTGCGATCTTGATTACTTCATGGAGTTTGTGTGAAATCAAAATACAAGTAAGCCCATGCTCTTTATTGAGTGTCTGCAGAAGACCGAGCAGATGATCGGAATCGTCGTCATTGAGAGCTGCTGTCGGCTCATCCAGTATGAGGAGCTCACAGTTTTTGGACAGCGCTTTGGCTATCTCGACAAGCTGCTGCTTCCCGACACCTATGTTCCTTACCTGCGTGGTGTGCTTCTCATCGAGGCCGACCTTCTTCATCAGTGCGGCAGCCTCCTTGTTGGTTTCATCCCAGTTTATCAGTCCGTTCCTGGCTCTTTCATTTCCCAGGAATATGTTCTCGGCGATAGTCATGAAAGGGCTGAGGGCAAGCTCCTGGTGGATTATGGCGATCCCTGCCGCTTCGCTGTCACGGATATTTCTGAATCTGCATTCAGCACCCTTGAAGATTATTTCGCCGGAATATGAACCATAGGGATATATTCCGCTCAGAACATTCATCAATGTGGATTTGCCGGCACCGTTTTCCCCGACAAGGGCGTGTATCTCGCCTTTTTTCACCTGGAAGGTAACATCTGAAAGAGCGATCACCCCGGGGAATTCTTTTGTGATATTGTTCATTTCAAGAATATATTCAGACATTTTCCGCTCCTTCTAATGCATGGTTTTAAGTGAAATAATTCGATCATGGAAAGATCCCAATGTCTCGACAGCGTTTTGTAATGAGTCTGAATCAAAAGCCTGCATGTCCCATTCCATGGAGCTCAGTTTATGTCTTTCATTAAAATGGCGGCAGCCATGCTGCCGCCGACCAGAAAATAATATCATTCAGCATCAGGTATATCAGACAACTTGTAATATCCGCTGTCCACAAGAAGCTCTTTCCAGTTGTCTTTGTTTGCGAATTTTATCTCGCAGTTATATGAAGGAACGTCTATCACACCGTTGTTGTAGGTTGCATTTGTCGGAACTGTCTCGCCTGCCAGTATCGCCTCCGTCATGGCAATGACCTGATCGGCCAGGACCCTGGTATCCTTGAATATGGACATCGACTGCTCACCACGGATGATCTGGCCTACATTGATCTTGTCACAGTCCTGTCCGGTAAGGATCGGGAAGGGTTTGGATGCAGAGCCGTATCCTGCTGACTTCAGCGAAGCGACGATACCCTGTGCAAGGCTGTCGTTCGG
>DGEE01000037.1:5198-7529 GCA_002385815.1 Hungateiclostridiaceae bacterium UBA3934 | reverse complement strand
AAAAAAAGATCTTGTTTTAATTTTTTTTCACCCGCCATATTTTTGACTGTTTCATAATAGGTATTTTTATCCATAATTCCCAGCCTCCTTTGTGATTTTATTATACACCAGACACAATTTTATTTTAACACCCTCACTGAAATGACAGACTTTTTGCATTAGCAGTCCATTAGCTGAAGGAAAGAGTACATTCGAAAGTCAAAGAAATGTTAGCAAGATGGTAAAATAGTGTAATATCTAAAGAAAGTGAAGTTGTCGGATATAGAATATAAAATCAACTTTGATTGAAACTATTTGCTTGCTAGAAACGAATATAAGTGAGGGGAGAAGCAAAGGGGGTGTACCATTGGACGGAGAAAACAAGCTGATACGGAAGATACAAATAGCTGGCAACAGGGAAGCCGCTGATGAATTGATAAGAAAATACTTTGATGATATTTACGTGTATGTTTACAGGCAAACCTCCGACAAGCACACCGCCATGAACCTGACACAGAATATTTTTGTTGCCGTGCTTCAATCTATTGCAAGCTATAATGCAAAGAAAGCCAGTTTCCGCACCTGGCTGTACCGCATTGCTACAAACAAAATCATTGACTTTTTCCGCAGCCAGGCTACAGAAAAAAAGCATGTCCTCAGTATTGAAGGTATGGACATTCCTGACGAAGTGGAGTTTACACGCCAGATCGAAATTAAAGCATTATTATCGAACGTGCAGACTTATGTAAACTCATTGGAAATGAACTTACAACAAATTTTTAGATTGAAGTTTTACGGTGAATACACCTTTGGGCAGATAGCAACGCTTTTGGGGATGCCGGAATCAACGGTTAAATCAAAGTATTACCGCTTATTGAAATTACTAAGAGAGTCCAGCGGTAAGATGTCAATAGGTAAACTGGAAAAAGTTCTTTGAAAATTGCATACAGTTTAAGCTGTTTTGGCACAAAAAGAGAATCCTTAATAAGCCCTGCCATTTTAGCTGGAAAAACAGGGCGTGCCAGCCCAACGGATTACTATTCCGTTGGAGGTATGTATAGCCGATTGTCATGCAGCAGAGCATAGACCAACCGGACTAATTTCCTGGCAGTCAGTGCGAGTGCCCTTTTGTGCGGCGTCTTTGGCGTTTCACGGTATTTGAGGTCATAGAAGCGTTTGAACTCGGGGTCGTGCATGCGCACCTTGTTCGCAGCTTCCATGAGGTAGTATCTCAAATAGCGGTTACCCGAAGAAATAAGGTGGGTATTATCGGCGGTATATTTGCCGGATTGATATTTACTCCAGCATATACCGGCAAACTTGGCCAAAGCAGCCTGATTCTTAAAACGGTGGATGTCGCCGATCTCGGCAATAATACCTGCTGCATAAACAGGTCCGATACCTTTGACCGAGGTCAGGGTATTAGGGATGACCTTCATCTGTTCCTCAATGGCTTTATCAAACAGTTTCAACTGGTCTTTCAAAGCACGAATGGCTACAAGAGAAATGGCCAGGACCTGATTGACAGAGTCGTTAACAGTCTTAGGCAGCCGGTATGAGCTGCGGGCAGCTTTTTGAATGAGCTTGGCGACATCCTCCGGAACATCAAACTTACCCTTGCCTTTTTCATTTACAAAAGCAGATAATTCCTCAATTGACATATAAGCAATTTCATCAACAGAGAGGAACTCCTCAACAACGGCAAGGGCAGTTGCTCCGAACTGATCCGAGAAGACCTTCTCCTGTGTAAGGGAAGAGAACTTCAGGAATAGGGAGTTGAGGAAATGGTTTTTTTCCCTTGTAAGGTTGCGGGCTGCATAATAACGGGCCCGGGTAAGCTTTTTTAAAGCTGTTATCCTGTCATCCATGTAAACCTCCTGGTTAATGCGTCCAAAGCGCAGGTTTTCGGCAATTATCCAGGCGTCAACATCATCCGTCTTGGGCAGGTCGGGGTAAGCTTTCTTGAAAGCGTTGACCTGCTTGGGATTGAGTACATGGATGCTGGGCTTGAAGGGACCTATACCGGCGTCTTGTTTCAAGAAATGGACAAGAGGCTCGCCGTATACAGAGGTAGCTTCAAGGCCTATCACAAGGGAGTCGAAGCGATTCAAGGTCATGGCGTTTATGATCTTGGAAACAAGAGTTTTAGCGCCCGGCTGGTTATTGGCAACAGAAAACTTCGAAAGGCTATTACCTGAAGAATCCAACAACCTGACCTTATTATCAGTGGAACTGACATCGATGCCTACCAGTAATGAATTGGGCATTAGGATCACCTCCTTCCCTTAAAGGATATGAGGCACATTGACCTTAACAAATGCCCGTGGATCCAGACGCATCGACGCCCTCGCA
>DGEE01000037.1:0-4926 GCA_002385815.1 Hungateiclostridiaceae bacterium UBA3934 | reverse complement strand
ATTCGCAAGTAACCTATGCACGACACCCGCCTGCCAAAGGGTGCAGGTTACAGGCGAATAAACACCCAGTGGTACGAAGCTGACGCCAGGCCCGGGGAACAGACTTTCTAAGCAGCAGCACAAGGCTCCGCAAGGAGTGAGCAAAACTGTCCGCAATGGCCTCTAACACCATTGTCTCACGGGCAAATGAAAAGGTAAATATGCAAATTATCAAAGTACATGGCCGATGAAGGCGGGGCGGCCGCTTACTGCTACGCAGTAAGCATGTGCTTGTAAGATAGGCTTTTTAAGAAGGTTTTAGAGAGCCTTCGAAGTAGATTTTAAAGTTAATTCCAGTGAGTTTGGGGTCGATACCACAAAGGTTTGTAACTGGAAAATTGCTTATTAAAACCTTACAAAAACTATTATACGAGGAGGGTTACAATGAAAGCAGTATATCTCGAAGAAACAAAGCGTATCGCAGTAAAAGATGTTCCAAAACCTGTACCAGGAAAGGGAGAAGTATTGGTAAAAGTTGATGCATGCGGCATCTGCGGGTCGGACGTACACTACTGGCAGCATGGGAAGATCGGTGATTTTGTTGTCAGAGAACCGATGATCCTCGGGCATGAGGCAGCAGGAACGGTAGCCGCTGTCGGGGAAGGCGCAGACAGCGTAAAGGTCGGGGATATCGTGGCACTGGAGCCGGGGATAACCTGCATGAAGTGTGACAAGTGCCGGAATGGTCTGTACAATCTGTGCTCAGAAGTTCGTTTTTTTGCGACACCTCCTGTTGATGGAGTAATGAAGGAATTTGTTGTTCATCCTGCGGAACTGGTCCATCCTGTTCCTGCTGGTTTGTCAGCCCAGGTTGCTTCATTGGCCGAACCTTTTTCGGTCGGTGTTCATGCCCTGCGCCTTGCGAAGTTTGAGGCAGGTCAGAAGGCATTGGTGCTGGGTGCGGGGATCATAGGTATCTGTGTCATGCTTGCTGCTTTTGAAGCGGGGGCATCTGAGGTTGCAATAACAGATATCCAGGATCTGCGGCTCGAACGTGCAAAAGCGCTGGGGGCTGATGAGATCATAAACAGCAAGAATGCCGGGCCGAAGCATCAGTATTATGATGCAGTTTTTGAGTGCACCGGTGTACAGGAATGTGCAGCAAGTGCGATAAAAGCGGCGCGTTCCGGCGGGAATGTCGTGATGATCGGCATGGGGCCCGATGATATGACCCGGATTCCTTTACTGGATGCCGTGTGCCGTGAGGTCAGTGTCCATGGCTCTTTCAGATACAGGAACACATACCCGGTTGCCCTGGACATCATAGCAAAACATAAGGATCTGTTTTCGAAGCTCATTACCCATAACTTCACTGCAGATGAAGCTGAAAAAGCTTTTATGACAGCACTGCAGGATCCTTCAGCATGTAAGGTGATGGTAAACCTGTAGGGGAAGACGGGCCCGGTTGATAGATATATGGTACATACTTGATAATAAAATGTTCGGTGCTTTGCACACCGAACATTTTTACGTATTTCAGCTTTTATTCCGATTCAGTGAAGGCTAAAACGGCAATACAAGAGGGGGATAATTGCCTGAACACAGATTCAGACTTGCATATTCAAACACTGAACATGCAACTTACACCTTGAATATGGAGACAAGCTCCATCAGCCTGTTGGCGCTCTCATTGACTGCCTTTGTCCTGACAAGGACCTCCTCTGTCCTTCTGGCGACTTCTTTAGCTTCATTGGCTAATACACCGGTTTCTGATGCGCCCTCTTCAGATGCTGAGGCAACATCATTGATAGCCTGTGACATTGTCTGTATGGAAGCGTACAGTTGCTGCGTGGTGGCGCTCAGATTGGTCACCATTTCGCTGATCATCCTGGCATCGTCGTTGTATTGCTCACCGGTTGCCAGAAGCATATCATAATCCTTTACGACCTTTTCCTCCAGGAATTCCAGGACTTCTTCAGCGCTGTCTGAAAGGGCCTGAACCGAATCCACAACCAGCCTGGTCACGTTCTGTATCTCATTGGCGGTTTGCTTTGAGTTTTCAGCCAGGCTTCTTATCTCACCGGCAACGACTGAAAAGCCCAACCCTGCACTTCCGGCCTGTGAAGCTTCTATTTCGGCGTTCAGTGCAAGCAGGTTTGTCCTGGAAGCAATGGACAGGATAGCTTCGGACAGTGCTCTTATGTTTTCCACAGCTTTGGACTGTTCTATGGCTTCTCTCAGCCGCACTGCAACATCTGTACGGATCTCCTGGGCGCGCTTCTGAGAATCCATGGCTGTTTCCTTGAGATTCTCTGCTCTCTTGCTTACTTCGCCCGCAGTCTCGGCACTTTGCATTGAGTCATTGGCTATGGAGTCGATGGCATCCTCTATTTCTCCCGATGTGGCGTTCATTTCTTCTGCGGCAGCAGAATTCTCGTCCATCTTGAGTGACAGTTTGCTTATGATCTCTGACATCAGGTTTATTTCTGAAGTCAGCGCTGCCATATTTTCGTTGACATTTTCGATAGCTTCGCCGACGCTGGCTGCTTCGTCGACCACATTGCGGATTGTTTTTGAGACGTTGACATTTATATTGTCGAAGGATCTGGCCAAATCACCTATCTCATCCCGCCTTTTCGTATATTTCTCGTGCATTGCCCTTGAGAAATCCCCGCCGGACATGATTTTACATTCATTTGCCAGGTGGGTCACGGGTGTTGAGATATTTTTCCCCAGGAAATATGCGATTGCCAGGCCAGCCAGCAGGAATATGACAGACACAACCAGAACTGTCACCCTCAAAGTCGACAGTCCTGCCAGCATTTCCTCCCTGTCCACAGCGATCCCTATGGACCAGTCATGTCCTTCGATGGGTGCAAATCCGGTTACTTTCGGGATACCATTGTAATCGAATTCCCCAAAACCTTTTTTGCCTTCCATCATGAGCTTCTGCACTTCAAAAAAGCCAGTCAGGCCTACCTGGGACGATGTTCTTTCTCTGGCGCGCAACTGCGCATCGGAGATTTCCCCCCCTGCTCCAGCAGTGGCAGAGGAAACGGCATCAGCAGCCTGCGGGTCGCTCGTCGCTGAGGATACTGCATCAGATGTATCTGCAGCGGAGGTAGCAGAAGATGTCGCATCGGATGTGGCAGTTTCCAGTATTTGCAGTATGATATCCTTGTTGGCATGGGCGATCGTCCTGCCCTGTCTGTTAATGAGATATGCCTGTCCGCTTTCTCCGTACCTTACCCTGCCGACAAACTCACTCAATTCCAGGCCGTCTCTGTAAGCCATGAGTACACCTGCTATCTCACCGTCTATTTTTACGGGGACAGCGTAGACCATGATGATACCCGATCCGTCTTCATCAAGCATGGGCTCTGAGACTGTTTCCACTCCGGAGAGCGCGCTCATGAAGAATGGGTCGTCCTTTATGCCTGTGACTGCGCTGTTGCTGTACAGAATCTTGCCATTCCTGTCAGCCAGTATCATCTGTTTATGCCCCGTCCGCCGGATCTCATCGGACATAAAGGATTTAAGTGCTGAATCATCTGCATTATTGTCTTTCAGTATTTTCATGAAATCTAATGAGGAGATGATATTCAATGAGTTGAGCTGATTCTGTATCGCAAATTCTATTATCGCTGAAGCTTCATCGGCGGCTTTGGGCATAGTTTCCCTTAATACATCCATTACTGAGTCATAGGATGTTATATATGCTGCAAGGCCTAAACCAGAACATATAAAAAATACCAGAATGCCGAAAAATGCAATAATCCTTGTACTGATCCTTTTCATTATAATATCTGCTCCATTTTCTGAGGTAGTTTACAGAATATATACCCGATTTATTATCAAAGCTATCACTCTATTTATACCAAAGATTGGACCTATAAGCAATAGGTCCAGGCATTGCACCTAGACGTGGCACGCAGGCACGACAAGTATGTGCACAAGAATTGCACCCAGATGAGGCAAGCAGACGGTGAAGGTACGCTGTGAGAGGCTGGCAGCTGCAACACCGAGATTTGGAACAGTCTGGCATTTCATTAAAAATCATGCTGTAATTTAGCATAAAATGACCAATTTTCGTTTTGGAGGAAGAATAATGAAACGGTCTATTGCATTATTGCTGGTTGTGTGTATGATATGTACCTTTGCAGCATGTGGTCCGGCTGATGAAAAGAAGAATATCGGATCAGATGGGGACATCGGCAGGGATGTTGATGTGCCTGGATCGGGAGTTGGAATGGTTATCGGGGATTCGGAAAACCAACAGGACCCGGCTGACGATAAATATTTTACAGTCTCCCGGATGGCCGGTCTATTATTTGCAGGAGACGATGCGGCCAGGGATGGGGCTTTTGAAGATGTGGCTCCGATGTACAATGTTCCGTACGGACAGGAGTTCAAGGTCAAGCTGAACCTGAAGGAGGATTTCTATTGGCATGAGCTTTCGGAATATATTAAGATTTTCATGGATCGGGAATGCACTAAAGAGGTAAGTCTCGAATTGGATTACGACCCCGATACGAATTGTGTGACACTTTTTCCAAAGCATGAAAGTATCGGGCTGAATTCTTACCCAAGGGAAGGTATCGAAACCGCATATCTTGAGACAGGAGAGTACCCGGATATCAGCACCTGGGGAGGTTTGAAAACCTATTATCTTGTTGTCTATATAGATACCAGTGCAGAGACTGTTAAATTGCTCGACAAGCCCAAACGAATGATGTTTACCATCGCTGCTGATATTGACAGTCCTACGGTAAAGGCTAAGGTAAACGATGATGGGAATGTAACACTATATTGGGATGAGATCGGGGGAGCAGATCACTACAAAATATATAAAGGCAACTGTTGGCGTATGGCTGAGCTGGGTAGAACCGACAAAACTGAATTTGTGCTTAATGACGATCGAGAGTATGGTATGAATACTTTGCTGAG
>DGEE01000119.1 GCA_002385815.1 Hungateiclostridiaceae bacterium UBA3934 | reverse complement strand
ACGTTCCACCTCGGGCATTTCACCTATACGCTCGCCATAAGGCGGATTGGTTACGATAAATCCGTATTTGTATCTTGAGCTTATTTCAGAAAAATCTCTCTTCTGGAAATGTATGAGCTGTGAGACACCGGCTTTGTCCGCATGATGCCTGGCAAGCCTGAGCACTCCGTCGTCTATGTCAGAGCCGTGGAGCCTGATCTCGCTGTCGAACTTTACCTTGTCGACAGCTTCCTCCCTGGCTCTGTTCCACAAACCTGCCGGCACCTGATGCCATCTTTCTGCAGAAAAGTCCCGCTTTATGCCCGGCGCCATATTGGCCGCCATCATCGCAGCCTCCACCGGGATCGTACCTGATCCGCAGAACGGGTCGATCAGTTCCCTGCCCGGCTTCCACCTGCTTATGAGCAGCAGGGCCGATGCCAGCGTTTCCTTCAGCGGAGCTCCGGAAACCAGATCCCTGTACCCGCGCTTGTGAAGGCCCGGACCTGATGTGTCTATTGTGAGAGTCGCCCTGTCCTTGAGCAAGCTCACTTCTATCCTGTACAGCGGTCCGGTTTCCTCGAACCACTGCTTTTTATACCGCTGCTTCATTTTTTCTACGATGGCTTTCTTGACGATGGCCTGACAGTCAGGTACACTGGCCAGCTTAGAATTAACTGACTTGCCGTCCACCGGGAACTCCGCGTCTTCGGGAAGCCACTCATCCCATGGAAGAGCCTTTGTCCTCTCGAAGAGCTCATCAAAGGTAAGAGCTTCGAACTCTCCCATTTTCACCAGTACGCGGTCCGCAGTTCGCAGCCATATGTTCGATCTGCAGATCGCCAATTCGTCACCGGCAAAAGTGACTCTCCCGTTTTCGATCAGCTGGTCTTCATACCCAAGCCATTTCAGTTCCCTTGCTACGACCGATTCTATGCCAAATGCCGACGTGGCGATCAGTTGCAGTTTTGACATGTTGCCTCCTCTAATATGCGCTCGTTTTCCTATCTTACCGTCGTTTTTTCATCGAAATCCAATCTGATTTATACCTAAAACAGTTCCCGTTTTTTATAGAATACCACCGATACCTTCATTGATACAATATACACCAAAAAAGTGACCGCTGCAAAAACTGCCGTTATCAGTGCAGGGCTTGTGTTATCCAGCAATGCTATGGTGCTTTCTGTCAGACTGACACCTTGCCGCGTGCCCAGGCTGCCAATCAGCATGGAAATGGATCCAGATAATATGAAAATACCGATAAAGACAAACCGGTTGATATTTACTGCCTTTAAATATCCCAGTTTGAACCCCATGGGCATGTAAACGGACATGGCAATGATGTAAACCAGGAATGTGCATATGGTCAATGCTGCTGATGCACCTGCATAAGTCATGTCGGCAATGACCGCTGCAGCACCGATTATTATCATCAATACGATCGCAAGGATACCAGTACTCAGATACCTGGCTTTAACGACAGTCTCCCGCCCGACCGGCAGGGAGTCGATCAATCTCAGTGTATTGTTTTTCTCGTCCTCATACAACGTAGAATTGATAAAGCGGTACAAAGTAATCAGACTGGCCATTGAAAAAGCTGCCTGATACTGCATTGGACTTATCAGAAGAAATACAGCAAGGAACACGAGCAATGTAATAATATAGTTTTTGACGGAACTTGCCTGTATCTGAAAATCCTTGACCGCAAGGCGGATTGTTTCATTCCTCATTTGCCTCTTCCTCCCTTACTATCCTGACCAGCAGGTCATCCAGCGATAACTTTTCTACTTTATATCGGGCATCCGGATAATTACAGGTCAATTCCCTGATAAAGCTTTCCGGATTGTCGGTTATGCCGCTGAAACCGAATTTGCCTTTTTTAACGCCTGCCAGCCGCTCTGACAAACCGGCGATGCTGCAACTGTTCTCGACCTTGAACAGCCTCCATTTATCCAATATCGCATCTTTCTCATCGCTGATCACTACCCTGCCGTCTTCGATGAATGTTACGAAGTCAGCTATTTTTTCGATATCTGAAGTGATATGCGAAGAAAAGAATATGGAGCAATTCTCATCCTGCACTACTTCCAGCAGCAGTTCAAGCAGTTCGTTCCTGATGACAGGATCAAGCCCGGAAGTGGGTTCGTCAAGTATCAGGAGTTCAGGTCTGTGCGCCAGTGCAAGGGCAAGGGCCAGTTTGACTTTCATGCCCTTTGACAGTTCGCTGACTTTCTTTGACGGGTCAATATCAAACTTTTTCATCAATGACAATGCCAGATCCCTGTCCCGGTTCGGATAAAAGCTGCCAAAGAAATCCAGATTCCAACCCGCAGTCATGTTTTCATAAAAGTACTGGTCTTCACTTACGTAGCCCACTCTCCTTCTGATCTCATGAGAACACCTCCTGCTGTCAAGGCCGAAAACCTCGATGGAGCCTGCCTCAAATGGTATGAGGTCCATTATGCATTTGATAACAGTAGTCTTTCCGGCTCCGTTCCTGCCGATGAATCCCATAATGTACCCTCTTGGGATCTTAAAGCTCACTTCCTTCAAAGAGAATTTCTCATACTTCTTGACCAGCCTGTCAATTTTCAGTGCAACATCCATTCAAACCACTCCAATCAGTCAGTTTTAAGTCTGTCTCTTATACACATCT
>DGEE01000155.1:15563-15709 GCA_002385815.1 Hungateiclostridiaceae bacterium UBA3934 | reverse complement strand
CCTTTTGCAAAAGTATCCATCCCGGCGATATGGCCGTAGAACAGATCCTCAGGCTCGAAGGAACCTCTCCTGACCTTGGAGTCGAAATTCAGGCCGCCTGTTGTGAAGCCTCCCATTTTGAGAACTTCCAGCATAGCGAGCGTCGT
>DGEE01000155.1:10882-15256 GCA_002385815.1 Hungateiclostridiaceae bacterium UBA3934 | reverse complement strand
CTTCCGAGCATATCATTGATGCGGGCTACCCTGAGCTCATGCTGGAAGGTGTGCTGTGCCAGCGTTGCATGGTTTGCCTCGATGTTCAGCTTGAAATAGGGTTCAAGTCCGTATGCCCTGAGGAAGCCTATCACTGTCGCTGCATCAAAATCATACTGATGCTTTGTGGGCTCCTTCGGCTTGGGCTCTATCAGGAACTGACCTTCAAAGCCGATCTCCTTCGCATAGTCGACTGCCATTCTGAGGAAGCGCGCCATATTGTCGAGCTCCAGTTTCATGTCGGTATTGAGCAGTGTCTCATATCCTTCCCTGCCGCCCCAGAATACATAGTTCTGGCCGCCCAGTTCCTTCGTGATCTCCATAGCTTTTTTAACCTGGGCACAGGCATATGCAAATACGTCAGCATTGGGGGATGTGGAAGCACCGTGTGTGAATCTCGGATGCCCGAAAGCATTGGTGGTTCCCCACAAAAGCTTGACACTGCTGTCCTTCATCCTGTCCTTGATCGCCGCGACGATGATGTCGAGCCTCTTATTGGTTTCCCTCAGCGTGTCGGCTTCAGGTGCTATGTCCCTGTCATGGAAACAGAAAAACGGGGCCCCGAGCTTTTCACAGAATTCGAAATTCGCTTCTACCTTGGCCTTTGCCAGATCCATCGGATCCGTTATATGGTTCCAGGGTCTGACAGCAGTTCCAACCGGTCCGAACGGATCGGTTCCCGTTCCCTGGAAAGTGTGCCAGTATGCCACGGCAAACCTCAGATGATCCTCCATCCTCTTGCCGGCTACTACTTCGTCTGCATTGTAGTATTTGAATGCCAGCGGGTTGTCGGAGCCTTTGCCCTCATACTTGATTTTTTGTACACCCTTGAAATACTCAGCCATAATCTAACCTCCATTTTTTTATTTTTGATTTATAAATCTTTAAGTGATGCATTACGCTGTCTATCTGCCAAACAAGTTTTTGAGAGGGATTATCGCCGCCCCCAGCGTTGAAGCTCTTTCGCCTATCTCTGAAATAACGAGCTCGACATTCGAAGCAGGTCTCTTAAGTGCCTTGGTGTCGATGATGCTTCTAAGTGTACCCAGGACCAGATCGCCATATACGGTAAAGTCCTTGCCCAGTACGATCATGGATGGGTTGAGCGTATTGATCAGATTGGATAATGCTATGCCGATATAACGCGTAGCCTCATCAAGAACATTGATCGCCGCAGCATCCCCTTCCCTTGCAGCCTCCGCTATATCCTTCAGCGTTATCTCATCGATATTTTCCAGGTCATTCAGACTGGAAACGACCCCCTGTCTGACGATCCTCCTTGTCTTCTCGATGATGCTGACGGTGGAAGCCACTGTCTCAAGGCATCCATAGTTACCACAGCCACACCTGGGTCCATTTTCATCTACGACTATATGACCCACTTCTCCGGCACTGCCATTGGTTCCCCTGTAGGGCCTGCCGCCGGTGAAAATGCCTGCGCCTATTCCCGATTTGATATTCAGGCAGACAAAATTTCCTGCCACCTGGCATGATCCTATCCAGTTCTCACAAATAGCAGATGCCATTGCCTCGTTTTCGATGTAGACAGGAAGTCCCAGCTTCGATTTGAGCATCCCGGCAGGATCTGCATCCTCCCATCCGATATTCGGAGCCAGCACGACCCTGCGGGATTTGGAATCCACCATTCCGGGTACTGAGATCCCCACTCCCAGCAGTCTTTCTTTCTTGATGGAGAACTTCTGCATTATGTTCCTGACGCATGCAGCAGATGCCATAACTGCCATCTCCGGCGTGTTGACGCGCAACGGGACAGATCCCTCATGCAGTACCTGGCCGGTTATGTCCATCAGTACGAACTGTATTATGTCGACCTCTATATCCAGTCCCACAGAATACCAGGAGTTCGGCTTCAGTTCCAGAAGCACCGGCTTTCTTCCGCCGCTCGACTCACCTGTTCCAACTTCATGGATATACTCCCTCTCTATCAGCGAAGATACTATGCCGCTGATGGCAGTGGGCGACAATCCGGTCTCCTTTGAAAGCTCCGCTCTTGAAACAGCCTGTTTCATACGGATCAGGTCCAATATGCCCGTCTCATTATAAGCTTTTAAGAATTTGCTGTTTCCGGTCTTACCTTTTGTCATTTACAAACCTCATATGTTTTTCATTATCTGTGACAGATCCCTGAAGTCCTTCTTAAGTGATCTGTATAGCTGACCATACAGCTCGTAGAACCTGGAATAAACCTCAATGTTCCGTGGAACCGGCTGCTGGACATCCACCGGCTTGATAGCTGTGTCACATGCCTCAGCCACATCCTTATAAACACCTGTGCCGACTCCGGCCAACAGAGCCGCGCCCAGTGCGGGACCCTCGCTGGAATTGATGGTGGTTATCGGGAGTCCGAAAACATCAGCCTGCATCTGCTTCCACAGCCTGCTCTTGCCTCCGCCGCCCGAAGCACGTACCTCTTTTATATCCACTCCCAGATCCGCGATGATGCTAAGGCAGTCCTTAAGGCTGAAAGCAACACCTTCCATGACGGATCTTATCATATCACTCTTCTTATGTACTGTTGAAAGTCCAAAGAACACACCCCTGGCATCTGAGTCCAGGTGGGGGGTCCTTTCGCCGATAAGATACGGCAGATATATCAGGCCATTGCTTCCCGGCTTCACTTTTTCCGCTTCCTTATCCATCAATACATAAGGATCGACATCCATAAGCTCGGCAACGCTCATTTCTTCTCTGCACAGATTGTCTCTGAACCATTTAAGCGAGAATCCTGCTGCCTGGGTGACACCCATTACATGCCATGTGTTCGGTACGGCATGGCAAAATGTCTGGAGTCGTCCCTGCGGATCTATTTTGATCTTGTCAAGATATGCAAATACAACACCAGATGTACCAATGGTCGAAGATACTACTCCAGGTTTGACTATACCATTGCCCACAGCACCAGCCGCCTGGTCTCCGCCACCGCCGACCACTGGCGTTCCGGGCTTCAGTCCTGTCACTGAAGCTGCTTCCTGGCTGACATGGCCGCTGACCTCCTGGGACTCATAAAGTTCACCCAGCCACTGTTTCTCGATCCCCAGCTTCGAAAGCACCTCATCGCTCCAGCACCTTCCCGGTATATCCATCAACTGCATACCGCTGGCGTCAGAAACTTCCGTGGCAAATTCGCCAGTCAGTCTGAACCTGACGTAGTCCTTCGGGAGAAGGATTTTCTTGATCTTTTCAAAAACATCAGGCTCATTATTCTTCACCCACATTATCTTTGATGCAGTAAAACCTACGAGTGCAGGATTTGCCGTGATCTCTATCAGCCTTTTCTCACCGACAAGTGAAGTTATCTGCTCGCATTCTGCCGTGGTCCTCTGGTCACACCAGATGATAGAGCGTCTGAGCACTTTGTTGTCTGAATCAAGCAGGACCATGCCGTGCATCTGACCGGACAGCCCTATGCCGCTGATATCTTCTGCCTTTACCCCGCTTTTGGCCAGCACCGCGCGGATCCCATCACAGGCAGCCTGCCACCAATCCTCGGGATCCTGCTCAGCCCATCCTATCTGAGGCTGGTAAAGCGGATATTCCCTGAGTGCGCTGGCTATGGTTTTGCCGTGCTCATCGAATAAGACCGTCTTGGTGCCTGACGTTCCAATGTCAATACCTAACAAGTAAGCCATAGTCTCCCCTCCCGATTTGATCTTTTTAATATTACATTATTAAGTATACTACTTCAGCCGCTGCAAATCAATGAAATACGTCAATAAAATAAAACTTTTTGATGCACTAAATAAACTCACATTATAATCGACCTGCATGTACTAAACTTATGCATTCCGGCAGAAAAATGAAGTATTATAAGACTAATAAATTGCCCCATATCGCTAATAATAATTCTGAAGTCAAATCATAAGGAGGCCAGACCATGAGAGCTCAAAAGATGGATCGCCCGAATGAAGGCATCATCTGTTCCGTGGATACCTGCTATTTCTATATGCAAGGCGACCGCTGCAGTGCATCACAGATCCATGTCGAACCGAAAGGTTCCAGGACATCTGAACAAACTGACTGCGCTACTTTCTACTACAAACAGGATAATAGCTGACTTTACCTGCCCCATATCTTCAAATTAATTGGCAGGCTCCATGGTGTCCGGCAGAAGCCGGCATCATGGAGCCTTCTTTATCATTTGACCTTCATCACTTAAAATGAATTGAAGTTATCCTTTCTGCAGGATACTCAATAGAAACAACTGCCACCTATGAACTCCCTGATGATGGAGTTGGCAGGCACATCTTTTTCGTCTATCGGCAGGAAATAACTCAGGAATTCGATGAGCCTTCTCGCCTCGGAGTATTCCACGGT
>DGEE01000155.1:3384-10675 GCA_002385815.1 Hungateiclostridiaceae bacterium UBA3934 | reverse complement strand
GCACTTTCCTGGAACGGGAAGATATTCTTCTCCTCACCGCGCCTGACGGAGGGCCATCTCCTGATAGTGCTCACTGCACTGCAGCCTCTGAACTGGTGGTCCCTGATTATCCGCCTGAGGATCCTGTTGTCCGTCGTCGGGATCCTGTTATGGTCATCGATGTTCATCGATGTGAGTGCGCTTACATATATCTTGAACTTGCTTTCCCGCGGTATCTCCGCAGTGAGCTTTTCGTTGAGTCCATGTATGCCTTCGATGATCAGTACATGATCATCATCTATCTGCAGTTTTCTGCCCACCGGCTCCCTTGATCCGGTATTGAAATTGAATAGCGGCAGTTCCACCTCTTTGCCCTGGATGAGCTCATTGAGCTGCTTGTTGAACAGCTTCACGTCTATCGCTTCGAGTGCTTCATAATCGTATTCTCCGTCCTCGTCCCTGGGCGTTTCCTCACGATTGACAAAATAGTCATCCAGCGATATGGTGACTGGCTTAAGGCCGTTGACCCTCAACTGTATGGAAAGTCGCTGGGCGAATGTGGTCTTGCCTGATGATGAAGGACCGGATACGAGGATGATCTTTTTCCTGTGCCCGCTGTCGGCGATCATGTCTGCTATATTTGCTATCTTCTTTTCGTGCAGCGCCTCGGAGACCCTTATTATCTCAGTGATCCTGCCCTCCTTGACAAGATTGTTGAGTGCGCCCACATTCTCGATCTCCAGTATGCGGCCCCATCTTTTGAATTCCAGATATATGTTGAACAGCTTTTCCTGCTCAATAAATTCAGGCAGTCTCCCCGGTGATGATTTATCGGGAAACCTTATAATGAGCCCACCCTGATAGTATTTAAGTCCGAATACCTTTATATATCCGGTATCAGGAGCCATATAGCCGTAGAAATAGTCATCCATGCCACCACAGTTGTATATCGTGACAAGTGCCTTGTTTCTGTGCTCAATGGCATGGTATCTGTCCATCCTGCCGCTGGACTCGAACAATGCCTCCGCTTCCTGAAGTGGAAGCTCTCTTTTCTCAAAGGGTATCGCCTGTTCTGCTATCTCATGCATTCGGTCTTCGATAAGCTTAACTTCATGCGGCTCAAGCTCCTTTTCACCCCTCAGCTCACAGTACAACCCCCTGCTTACCGCATGGCTGATGATTACTCTTCTGTCAGGAAACAGATCGTTGGCCGCTTTCATGAATATGAAATACAGGCTTCTTCTGTATATCCTCATCCCGTCTTCCTCTGTCAGGTCTATGAAGCTCACATTGCAGTCTTCTTGCAGCCCATATGTCAGCTCCTTGATATCATTGTCCACTCTTGCCGCAATTATGGCTTCACGGCGCAGGCTGGCGAATTCACGAGCCAGTTCAAGCAGTGTCGTGCCTTTACGGACGACTGCAGTTTTTTCCCCTGAATCAAAAGTGATCGTTATCTGCTCTTTTGTATATGTCATTTGCTTTCTCCTCACTCTTTTGGATATTTCTCTGTTCTATTTTCTATTATAGTACATTTATTATATGTTTGACAGGAATGTTTGTTATAAGTTAATATGAAATGAAAAATTTTATCGGGGAATGATCGTAAAATGAGCGAAAAGACGGAATCAGGCAGGATCAACACTATTAAGGCTGAAACAGAACGAAGAAGGACCTTTGCAATAATTTCACATCCTGACGCAGGAAAAACCACCATCACTGAAAAACTTCTGCTGTATGGAGGTGCCATCAGACTCGCAGGTGCCGTCAAGGCCAGGAAATCAGGCAGCTATGCCGTTTCGGACTGGATGGAGATAGAGAAGCAGAGAGGTATATCAGTTACCAGCAGTGTCATGCAGTTTGAATATGACGGATATTTCATAAATATACTTGATACTCCGGGTCATCAGGACTTCAGTGAGGACACTTACAGGACGCTTATGGCAGCCGACAGCGCCGTGATGCTCATTGACGGTGCAAAAGGAGTGGAGGCACAGACAATAAAGCTGTTTCATGTCTGTAAAATGCGGGGCATCCCCATATTCACCTTTATCAATAAAATGGACAGGGCAAGCAAGGACCCCTTTTCTCTGATGGAAGAGATCGAAAACGTGCTTGGCATACGCTCATATCCCATGAACTGGCCAATTGGCACTGACGGGGATTTCAAGGGCGTATACAACAGAAAACTCCAGCAGATAGAGCTGTTTGAAGGGAGCAGGCATGGCAGTACCGTTGTAAACTCCATCAGAGGATCTGTCGACGATCCCGTATTTGCTGACCTTTTGGGCAGTCATTACCACGACAGACTGCAAGAGGAGATCGAGCTGCTGGATATAGCCGGTGATGAATTCTCGTTGAAAAAAGTCCTTACCGGAGAATTGACTCCCATGTTCTTCGGAAGCGCCATGACGAATTTCGGAGTACAGCCGTTCCTGGAGGAGTTCCTGGAAATGGCTCCGCCGCCCGGAGCGAGAATGTCTGATGCAGGTGAGATCGATCCTGTATCTGAGAGCTTTTCCGGATTTGTCTTCAAGATCCAGGCAAATATGAACCCGACCCACAGGGACAGGCTGGCTTTCATACGCGTCTGCTCCGGCAGATTCACAAAAGGCATGTCAGTTTATCATGTGCGGGCCGGCAAGGAAGTCAGGCTGGCGCAGCCCCAGCAATTCATGGCCCAGGATCGGGCTATCGTGGAAGAAGCCTACCCGGGCGATATCATAGGGGTGTTTGATCCTGGCATATTCAGGATTGGCGATACGCTGTGCGAAGGTAACAGGCGTTTCAGGTACGAAGGCATCCCTGTATTCCCTGCTGAGCACTTTGCCAGAGTCTCTCCCGCAGATTCGATGAAGAGAAAGCAATTCATCAAAGGCATCTCTCAGCTTGCGGAGGAAGGGGCGATCCAGGTATTCAGGCAGCCTGATTCAGGCATGGAATCGATAATAGTGGGAGCTGTCGGGATCCTGCAGATCGAAGTGCTGGAGCACAGACTGAAGCATGAATACGGCGTCGATCTTAAAATCAACCACCTTCCCTACAGGTATGCAAGATGGATAGCTTCGGAGGTGGACGATACGGCAGGGCTCAACCTCACAAGCTCGACCATGGTGGTGCAGGACAGCGGAGAAAAGTCGGTTTTGCTCTTTGAAAACGAATGGAATATCAGGTGGGCCGAAGAAAAAAACAGCGGACTGACCCTTACCGACATTCCCGGAACTACAGATGACCGCCATTCCAGAACTATGTAATACAAGTGCTGGTGTCTGAAACAGATTACCCGACAATAACATCATAGCCTTACTTTAACGCGGCACAGAATTGATGTATAATATATGTAGTCAATTTTTTCATTATCTATCACAAATCATAACGGAGCAGTCGGATGGATCATCAGGCAAGTGTTAACGGCGCAAATAACAATGGCACGTATAATGTGCAAAGGAATCATAAGGTCATGACCGAGGGCGAAAGTCCGGATGCATTGATACTGCTGCTTCAGGGAAAGCTTGAAGCTTACATTTCTTCTGCAGGCAGCCAGCCCGCTCCTGCGGACTCTGACAATACAGTCCGCATCGGATATAAACTTTTCGACCTCGATGAGAACATCTTTATAGGTGCCAATGAGCTGTTTACCAATGGAAAAAACATGATGACATACATTGCCGCCACAGACTGCTGTCTGTTCTCCCGCCCTGCGCAGAGCAGGCATGAACTGAGAGAACTGGTCAGTAAGCAGAAAGAGTATGGTGCATATATAATCAATTCAATATGTTATCTGATACTCAACTCATACCAGGCTCTCGGCAGGGCACTCTCATTGTGTCGTGCCATAGACAGCATATACCGCAATCTGTGTGCCTACTATGTATCAATTGTCGACACATACGAATTGGACCCGCTATCCGGAAATGTTTCTGAAACAGGCAGATCCGCAGCTGAAAATCTGCAAGAGAAAGGCATCACGATACCCCCAGCCTTCAGCAGGCAATTCACGGAATCAGAAGAAGCGGGTATCTCAGTATCTATCCGGGAAGATGCCGGTTTGCAGGACCAGGTCCTCTATTACCAGCGCCTGAACAGCATATCGCCTGACATCAGGAAATCCTTCTTTTCAGCGGACATGTACGTGACTGGAAAACATGCGGCTGAAGCATCACAGTGCCTTGAAATCATAATAGCCGACCTGCGCAGGGTCTTCAGACATATGGAAGAGATCATCAGTTTCCTCTACAGCACTGACGAGGATAATGCCTACAGCGCATTTATAAAAGCCGCCTTCGAGATGAGAGAAAAGAACATCGACTATACACCTGCATTGGATGCCGCATCATACATATATGACAAGCTGAAGGACATATCCTCACACATGGATCAGGAATACAAGCACGATACAGGCATCGATTTCGATTATTTCGAGCATTTGCATACAGACAGGACAGCAGCATTGTCTGTCCTGGAACAAACTGACGGAAAATCAGGCAGCATATCTGTTTCACCGGACTCGATACTCAGCCTGCCCGAGGAGTTGAACAACAGTGCGGTCAGGATCCTGGAATACGCCGGGATCCCGGAAGATAAAGCAACCTGCTTCATGATGAATCTCACAGCATTCAGAAACCTCAAGGACAAGCTTTCAACCGATGAAACCGCCAGGACCGTCAGAAAAGCAGTAGCAGATCAGTTTTTTGACATCTACTCTGAAGTCTTCAGAAAAGCCCTCCAAACAAAGGATGACTCCAGGTTGATCAGGATGTTCCTGTCCTTTGGCTATATGGATGAAAAACTCCTTGACACAGATCAGATAATGGCTATCTACAAGCTGGCAGGCATGGATCATGTCACCGAAGATGTCAATGTATACTTCATGCATGAATGGTTGAACGAAATATACAGCATGTCAAAGGATCCGTCGGTAGACAGTTTTGGCCATGATTATGCAGATACGTTCCGGCAGCTTAAAAAGCAGGGAAAGCTGACCGACAGCGATAAAGCGGCCTATATGAACAATCGCGAAGACAGGCTGACCTTCGAGATCACCAATATGGTAAAAAACAACCATAAACTGGTCCAGGGCAGGATATCTACGTATTTTCCCATACTGCACAGAGATGCCGCTCCTTACGACCCTGACCGCGCATTCGTTTCGCCCTCCGTCATCCGTGAAAAGCTGAACAGGGTGCTGGAGATAGACTACTCACTCTTCCACAGGGAGATACATTACAGAAATGACGAAAAGGGTATAGAAAAAGAGCTGATTATGAAAAAAGTGATGCCTGACATACTGCTCATGCCTGTTTACGGTACAAAGGCAATGATGTGGCAGGAGATCACCGGAAGAGTCAGGAGCAGCCCGGGGAGATTCATACTGCCGGTTTTCACCGATGAAAATCTCGACGATATGATCATCAGGCTGGCGGGCAATTTCAGATGGGAGCTCTGCAGGACCATGATGGGCTCCGCCTGGAATGATATCACGCAAAGCTCCCTGACGGCCGATTATGCGGACTATATACAGTTCTACCGCAAAAACCGTGAACTCACCGAAGAAGCAAAGGAAAAGGTTAAATCTTTGATTTCGAAATATCGCAACAGGCTGCGGGAAATATTCACCTCGGAATATGAGATATGGATATGCAATGAATCCAACGGGAACCCCCGGCTCAACAGAGTTGCAAGGAGTATATTCTTCAAGCACTGCCCGTTTTCCAGGCAAATCAGAGAGCAACTGGAAAAGCAGCCTATCTACTCAGACCTGCTTTCGCAGTTCAAGATCCAGCGTGCCAGAAAGGTGAAGGAACTGGAAAACAGGTATAAGACATATATCAGGGCAAACGGCTCACTGGATCAGGCATTGCAGGAAAACCTGGACTTCTATAAGATCATGTGACTGTATAAATAGTATCTTAATATGTTTTACTTGATCTATCTTGCCCTTGGTATCATATTTGCAAAATTGGTTTTCTGCTTCGTCAGGTATTCCTGGAACATATACCTGGTAGCTATATCATAATGTGTCAGTTGAAGACCGTATTCGAAGCTGTCATTGACCAGCCTGTTTTTCCAGACTACCATGCCGCTGAAGTAAAACATGTTCTTTTCAGTAATCAGATCGATATCTATCTGCTCTTCCACATCAAGCTCCACTTCAGAAATCACCATCATTCCATAAAGGCTGATGTTCCTTACAAGCATATGGAGCCTTTTTTTGGAGTACTTTTTTCGGGCGCTGATCATAAGTGATACGGGATATCTTTCAAATACACGCCGCTCATGGGGTACTTCTTCATTGCGCATGATCAGCGTGATACAGCAGGATTGCTGGTCAATGTCAGCTACATCCGCTGACATGGTCATTATTCTGTCAGTGTCATGGCTGATCAGCACCACAGGATCAAGAGGCTGGAACATATCTGTCTTGCCTGAGACAGGCGCGAGCCTGAGCTCCTTACCAGCTAATTCCACCACATTGCATCTTAAAAGGTAATCGATACTATAGATACTGAGAAGTATTTCATAACGCGGGTCTATTGTCATAATACCTCCAAAAACAATATGATGTGAACATTAGCAGGTTAGATAAGATAATCTCAAAACTCACTGTCTGTTATTCTTTATGGATATATTTTAACAAAATATATCCAATATATCAATTATAACAAGGCATCAGTTCACTAATTCAAAGAAATCTTCTGAAGCAGGAGTCTTTTTGAACCGATTTGCTAACCAACTGGCCTGAATCGTTCACACAAGAAGCGGGGTTAACATAAAATACAATATATCGGAGGTGGTTTTCAATGCATTCACATTACTATCTTGGCAAAACAACGATAGATGACCGGCATTGGCATAACTATGAGGGAATGACGAGCTGCGACCGAAACGAACCCGGCCACATTCATTATATGAGCGGGAAAACTTCTCTTGCCGACGGGCATGTCCATGAATACCGCAATGCCACCGGTCCGGCGATATATGTGGGCGGGAAGCACTATCACATGTACTGCGCGATAACCAAAGTTGCCGATGGACATGTGCATAAATACGAAGACGCAACACACAAATACTATGACGAGTATTTTGCAAAGTGTCCGCCCTGCAAGGATCCGTGCAAATGAAGCTCTGCCGGTTCAAGTGAAGCTCGCTGGCTCAAATGAAGCTCTGCTGGTGCCAGCGAAACACTACCGGTACAAATGCACGTTATGCGGCATTGATACAAGGAAAGTCAAAACAATAAAGCAGAAGGGCAGCAACAACACTCAGGATGCAAGGCAGCACCCATATACGGGAAGTTGCCTTGCGCTGTTTT
>DGEE01000155.1:0-3303 GCA_002385815.1 Hungateiclostridiaceae bacterium UBA3934 | reverse complement strand
GTACCATTTTTGGACTTCTGGGACAAAAAACACTTGGAGAGCCTTTTCAGATGCAAAATGGTCTACATAAAACCCGCATAATTAACATTACGTATAGTTGTAATGGGAAAAATCAATAATTATCCGCCCAGAAATCCGAAAACGGTACAGAAAAACATGAAAAACTGGAAAAACTATCGTACCATTGCCCAGAAGTCCAAAAATGGTACAACGAACCGGATCGATTACTTTCAAAACGCAACAATCGCCGGATGCACACACAGAAGTTTACACTTTCAGGTAGTCTGCTGTCGTGTAAGAGTCATTGGTAAATGAGGAAAATTTACAATGCATTTGCAACAATTAGATATTGCATACGCAATTCACAAACAGGATATGATAAAAACCCGCTAACCGTTGAAATTAGCGGGTTTTACCTTGGCATTTGCCTGGTGAGCCATCCGCGACTCGAACGCGGGACACCTTGATTAAAAGTCAAGTGCTCTGCCGACTGAGCTAATGGCCCATAACTGTATTGTATACACCTGTGTGTCTGAGCCACACAAGTATATATAATACAGTACGATCTGCTGTTTTGTCAACCTCAGATCCGATATTCTTTTTTCCCATCAGATAATGGCCAAAAAACACCTCTACGGCAGACCTCAGCCGTTTTTGGATTCCAAATATTCGTTCAGTTCTTTCACGATCTCATCTACATCCACACCATGCACTGCGCATGCCTCTTCAAGAGTCTCTCCGGATGCAGACGGGCAGCCGAGGCAGGGCATCCCGATCCTGAGCAGTATCGGCACAGTGCCCCTGTCCAGTGATAAAATATCAGCGATTATCATATCCTTGGTTACTTTTGCCATGATAAACCTCCTGTAAAATATTGAAGTTCATTTTTACAAATTACAGTTTATTATACACTATTGTTGACTTAAAATATACCCTGTTTTATGATCGATAATCAAAGTGTTAACAAATCTCACATCTTGCGATTTTGTGCGAAGACATGCTGAAATCGTCTCCGACCGGAACTGTACAGATCCCTGCCTTCACTGTCGATGATAACAACAGCCGGAAAATTCCTGACCACCAGCTTTCTCAGCGCTTCCGGACCCAATTCCGGGAAGGCGGCGATTTCTTCAGAAACGATGCATTTGGAAAGCAGTGCACCGGCTCCGCCCACGGCTCCAAAGTAAACAGCCCCGAATTTTCTCATAGCTTCCACTACTTCATCACTTCTGAGACCTTTCCCTATCATTCCGGCAAGTCCCAACTCTATGAGCCTTGGCGTATATACATCCATCCGCCCGCTGGTGGTGGGTCCTGCAGATCCGATCACATGGCCGGGCCTTGCGGGACATGGCCCCACATAATATATGATCTGATCCTTTATGTCGAAAGGCAGTTCTTCCCCTTTATCCAACATTTCGATAAGCCTTTTGTGAGCAGCATCCCTGACAGCATATACGACTCCGTTGATTTCAACATGGTCGCCGGATTTGAGCTGCCTGACCATATCATTTCTCAAAGGCGCATTTATGCTTATTGTCTTGTCCACAGGATTCACCCCTTCTGGTGTTTTTCCCCACGATTTCGGGCATGGTATCTGTCCCGGATCAGATTTCAGATCACAGCCTCTGCATGCCTGGTGACATGACAGCTTATATTGACCGCCACCGGCAACCCTGCTATGTGAGTCGGAAAAACTTCCATGTTCACAGCCAATGCGGTCAACCTGCCTCCCAGCCCGGCAGGACCGATACCAAGACCGTTTATAAGTTCCTTCATTTCTTCTTCGAGTCTGCTGATCCTTTCATCTTCATTGCGCCTGTCCACAGGTCTCAGCAATGCCTTTTTGGATAGCAGCGCAGCCTTCTCCATCGTTCCCCCGATGCCCACTCCGACCACGACCGGCGGACAGGGATTCGGCCCTGCTTTATCCACCGTCTCCAGGATAAAGGCTTTTACCCCTTCTATACCGTCAGAAGGCTTCAGCATCCTGAGGCCGCTCATATTTTCACTGCCAAAGCCCTTGGGTGCAACTGTTACTCTGATACGATCCCCCTCAACGATATCATAGTGGATAACTGCCGGAGTATTGTCTTCTGTGTTGACCCTCTCAAAAGGATCGGAAACCACGGATTTTCTCAGAAACCCCTTCTCATAACCCCTTCTGACGCCCTCATTGACAGCATCGCGCAGACTTCCACCCTTTATATGGACATCCTGTCCGAGCTCGATAAAAACCACTGCCATCCCTGTATCCTGACAAATGGCTATGCGCTCACGGGCAGCAATGCGTGCATTTTCCACCAGCTCGCTGAGCACCCGGCGTCCTGTATCGGATCCTTCCCGGTTTATACCTTCCTCCAGGGCATGCATGATATCACTGTTCAGCTCATAATTCGCCTGCATGCAGAGCCTTTCAACAGTGTCAATGATATGCGACACATCGATCTCTCTCATTGCTCCCTCCCGTTCACAGCAGTACCGGCGGCCACGGCAGCAGCACTTCCGCGTCGTCCACCGTCCGGTGCCGGTCCATCAGCACACATTTATCAGTCTGGTTATGCGTTGATAATATGATATACAAGTTGAAACGCTAAAGCAAGATTTTCCGGCATCGATGGAATCACAGGACTGTATTTTCCAACTGGAAGGGATCAAGTTAACACAAAATTCACAAATTGGCAAAAGACTTTTGCTATAATTTTAGGTATAATGTAGATGGAATAACAACAACAGAAAAGACACCTTCGGAGGTACTATGAACATACTCGTTTGCGTTACACAGCAGAAAACCTGTGAGCGTCTTATAAATAAAGCTTATGAACTTGCAAGAGAATATGGCGGCAATCTGTTTGTAATCAATGTAGTCAAAAACGATATGAGCTTTCTGGACAGCACCAGGGAGTCAGAAGCCCTGGAGTATCTGTTCGGGATATCAAAGAAGGTCGGAGCAAACCTTTCAGTCCTCAAATCAGATGATGTTCTGAAGACCATAGCTGAATATGCAGACGATAACGAGATAGACTATATCGTTATCGGCAAATCACATGATAAAAACGCGGGTGAGCGCTTTGTCAAGAAGCTGAAAAGCCTGTTGAAAAATGACGCTGAGATAAGAATATTGTCGTAATAAAAAAAATTAGTCTTTTTTTACATATTTTATGTAGTACCAAATTACTAATTTATCGTGAAATGCTTGACTTTACGCGTTTTTCGTTATAAAATATTGTCGAATTCCAAATTTAGGAGGTTGTATTAATGAACAAAACAGATTTAATCAATTCTATTGCCTCAAAATCAGGT
>DGEE01000164.1:17372-37901 GCA_002385815.1 Hungateiclostridiaceae bacterium UBA3934 | reverse complement strand
AGATGTGTATAAGAGACAGGTGTTGAGCCCGTCTATGGCAGAGATCCCTGTCTGTATGAATTCAGAAGGATAATCGCGGGCAGCCGGGTTCATAGGTACACCATTGATATCGACTCTCGCATCTGCAATGATTTCGGGCCCGCCGTCTATCGGCCTGCCAAGACCATCAAACACACGTCCCAGCATATCCATCGATACGGGCAGCTCCATCCCGCGGCCCAGGAAACGCACCTTGCTCGAGGAAAGGTTTATGCCGACGGCACTCTCAAACAGCTGTACCAGCGCATTGGACCCGTCGACCTCAAGGACCTTGCATCTGCGGATCTCGCCATTATTCAGTTCAATCTCGCCGAGCTCATTGAATGCAACTCCTTCTACATTCTGCACCAGCATCAGCGGGCCGGCGACCTCGGCTATGGAACGATACTCCTTCAGCATGGTTACTCACCCTCCTTTGCAAGCAGCGCATCCATCTGGCTGGACAGCTCCTGTTCGATAATATCGTATTCCTCGTCTATCTCATCCTGGGGTACGTATTTCGCACGTCCTATCTTCTCCCTGACAGGCATTTCGAAGATATCTTTCAGGGCCACACCTTTTGCTGCAGCCTTCTGTGACATGTGATAGTAATCCAGGATCATCTTGAGCATCCTGTACTGCTTATTCATGGCAGCGTAGGTGTCCACATCATGGAATGCATCCTGATGGAGATAATCCTCTCGAATCGACCTGGCTACATCCAGTGTCACCCTTTCCCTGGGCGACAGTGCATCGATACCTACAAGTCTTACTATCTCTTCAAGCTCCGCCTCTTCCTGGAGTATCCTCATCATCTCAGTTCTGCAGGCGTTGAAATCTCTGGATATGTTCTTCGTATACCAGTCTCCCATCCTGTCCACATAAAGCGAATAACTCGTGAGCCAGTTGATTGCAGGGAAGTGTCTCCTGTATGCGAGATTGGCATCCAGTCCCCAGAAAACCTTTACTATACGCAGTGTTGCCTGTGTAACTGGTTCTGAAAGGTCTCCGCCGGGTGGAGAAACGGCACCGATTGCCGTGAGTGCACCCTGGCGCTCTCCGGAGCCCAGTGTGACAACTTTTCCCGCCCTCTCATAAAACTGCGCAAGACGTGAGGACAGATATGCAGGATATCCTTCTTCACCTGGCATCTCCTCAAGTCGGCCGGACATTTCACGCAGCGCTTCAGCCCAACGCGATGTGGAATCCGCCAGCAGAGCCACCGAATACCCCATATCCCGGAAATATTCAGCTATCGTGATGCCTGTATAGATAGAGGCTTCACGTGCTGCCACCGGCATGTCCGATGTGTTGGCTATCAACACCGTCCTCTTCATCAAGGGTTCGCCGCTCTTGGGATCCTTCAGCTCAGGGAACTCCATCAGAACGTCGGTCATTTCGTTTCCACGCTCTCCACAGCCGATGTATACGACCAGGTCAGCATCAGCCCATTTCGCCAACTGGTGCTGTACCACCGTCTTGCCGCTGCCAAAAGGACCGGGTACTGCAGCCACACCACCCTTTGCTATCGGGAACAGTGTGTCTATGATCCTCTGCCCTGTTATCAGCGGTTCATCCGGCGCCAGCTTCTGCTTGTATGGTCTCTCTTTCCTCACGGGCCACTTCTGCATCATCGTCAGTTCCCTGGATGTCCCGTCCGGAGTCCTGATGACTGCTACCGTTTCTTCAACAGTGAACTCGCCCTCATTTATTTCTTCGACTACACCTTCAACTCCAACAGGCACCAATATCCTGTGCTCGAAGATCACATTTTCCCGGACAGTCCCCAGTATGTCACCCGGGACCACCGTATCTCCTTTTGAAACGGCGGGTGTGAAACCCCATTTTTTGCTCCTGTCGAGAGCCGGAATATTGATACCGCGGGTGATATTGCTTCCCACAGTTTCACGCATCACTTCCAGAGGACGCTGTATCCCGTCGAACATGTTCTCCAGCAGTCCGGGGCCCAATTCCACACTGAGAGGCTCCCCGGTCGACACCACCGGGCTCCCCGGTCCCAGACCGGAGGTCTCCTCATACACCTGGATGGACGCCCTGTCCCCGTGAATCTCCAGTATCTCGCCGATCAATTCACTCTCGCTGACACGAACCACGTCGAACATATTGGCATCCCGCATCCCCTCTGCTATCACAAGAGGGCCCGAGACCTTTATAATCCTTCCCTGGCTCAAACCATATCCCTCGCTTTCAGTTAGTATCTTAAGCGCATCTATGACACCTGTCACTTGTTTCTGTCCGGCAGCAGAGTCTGATGCCGGTTACTCCCTGATGCATCCTGCCGGTATCAGTCACGGAAAAGAATGTCTGCCCCGACAGCTTTCTCGACACATTTTTTAATGCCCTTCATACCAATTCCCATGCTGCCCTGTATCCCCGGGATGGGAATCACGGCCGGAAACCGGCTGTCTCGGTATTTGTCGATTTCCTGCTCTATACCTGCAGCTGTCTGCTCCGTGATGTAGATCACGGCAAACCTGTCTTCAGCCAGCTTTTTCAGCGTATCAGCAGCCTGTGCGCTGTTTTCCACGGCAAAGACCGAGAAGCCCAGAGCAATGAAACCAAGCACTGCATCCTTTTCTCCGATTACACCGATCTTATACATAAGTTTCCCGCAACCTTTCTCTGATCATGTCCATCGGCAGGTTATTTATCTTGCCTGTCATAATCATCCTGACATTCCTGATCTCCGTTTCCTTTGCAAACAGCCAGGCTATGAGCGGTTCCACCCCTATGGTGACCAGCCTGGCACTGCGGATGTACGACATCAGCAAATCATCCAGGGCCTTTTCGAGTCCTGAACTGTTCCTTCCCATTTCCACCATTTCGAGCCCTTTTCTGACAGAATCGCCGTATCTGCTTTTTCGGATGTCCTCAACAAAACTGTCTGTCGGCTTGTCACTGTTCTGTTGATATACTTCCCTGGCGATCATGCCGCCGTCAAGCAGCATCTTTCCGATAAAATCCCAGGTCTTGTCCAGTGACCTTGCACGAATAAACATCCTGATATTCGTGATATCGATTATGTAATCTGCCAGGTCCCATAAAAAAGGACTCTCTATGTTTCTTATATCCGCAGCAAACTGCCGATATGACGCGATATCCAGTATCAGGTCCACTGCCTGAGGATCCTGCATCCTTGCAAACACATCGTAGACGCGTTCGACAGCCTCTGCCATCAGATCCGTAAGCTCGCTGTAATCACGCTCCCTGATCATCCGTGTCAGAGAATCACTGTCGATGGTGCCTGTTCCGATAAGGATCGGCGGGATCTGCTGCCCTGACAGTTCAGCCTTGAGCAGGACCTTGATATTGAAATAATCATAACGCCTCTGAAAAACCTTTATCACTTCAGCCTCCGGGGTAATCTCAGCCAGCAGCATGAAGCATTTCTTCATCTCATCCGCCAGCAGCTGTTCAAATGCAAACACACCGGGGGTATTGCCGCTCAATCCGTAGCCAGAGTCAGTCAGCACTTTATAAGCTTCCTCCGCCGTGGCAGCATCCAGCATCCTCGCGTATTGGCTGCTGGTGAACAGCTTTGGTTCCTTTGCCCTTATAAGGCCGGAAGCATATGAATAATCACCTTCGTTAATTTTCAGCATCATTATCCCTCAATAACTCCATCCTGATTCTGTTGCTTAAGCTGTTCCGAAAGTCAGGAGCCGAACAGTATACTGACCACATCACTTTCCAGTTCCGTGCGGAGCATGCCGAACAGTATTTCAAATGTACTGTTTATCTCCATGTCTCCGATCTTCAGTATGAAGCCTCCGGCTGTCCTGATCCTCTTATCTGACAGAGTTATGGTCCCTTTCTTTCCCGATGCCGCAAGCCCTTTGTTGATGTTACCGATGAATTGTTCATCCATTCTGGCGGCATCCTTTTCACTCAGCATGACCTCTCCTTCGATGTACTCCTGCGAAACACCTGTGCCGGCAGCCTGTTCTGAAGGCTCTCTGTATCCGGCCGCGGCCTCGGAGATCATTTTCTCAAGAAGCTCCTGGTACTGTCTGTCCGGCAACCCCATGATTTTCTCAGCCGCTTTTGAGAATGCCGTATCTATCATCTCCTGCCTGGCACCAAGCAGCTTCTTGCGACCTTCCAGTCCTGCAACAGCCAGCATGCGCCTGTACATCTGCTCACCATCGGCTTTTGCTTTTTCCAGAAGCTCTTCCCTTTTCTGCGCAGCCTCCAGGGAAGCCTGGTCTAAGATGGCCCGGGCTTCCTGTTCAGCCTGATCCAGTATATCCCCGGCTTTCAGCTTTGCATCCTCGAGGATCTTGTCTTTTATTCTTTCCATTCCTGTCATTTGGATTGCTCCTTTATCTTATACAAAAGCTCTGATCCGTCCGCTGCAGATTTGCAGCAGGTCAGGCCGCTGATACTGACGGGGCCTGGAAATACCCGTATCAGCCTATCATCAATATGGAAACGATGAGAGACAGTATAGCGAACATCTCAACCATCAGTGCCAGCGTAACAGCACTTCCCAAAGCATCAGGGTGTTTTGCCAGCATCTGTATGCCTGCAGCCGATACTTTCCCCTGGTAGATGGCGGAAATAAAGCCCACAACGCCCACCGGAAGAGCAGCAGCAAAAAGATGCAATCCCTGAGTCACAGTCATGCCAGGTTCGATATTGCCGATGATGAAGAATGCTATAACGAACGCATATATGGCCTGAGTACTCGGAAGAGCTTCCATGATCATTACAGATACGAATTTGGAAGGATCATCGGTCAGCACTCCGGCACCCACCTGCCCGGAAAGGCCGACGCCTTTTGACGATCCAATGCCTGCCATTAAGAAACCAAAGCCGGCTCCCAGTAAAGCAATCAACTGTCCATCAATAATATTCATCGTTTTCTTACCTCCATTGTTCTTATTTCCGCAGCGGCTTCAATGCCCGTCCAGGCAACAGGCTCTCAAATGTCCGCATCGGGCTTGATTGTAATATATTTTGTATTTGGTTTCAAAGGTTCGAAGGGCTGGCCTCCACCTGTGAAAAACTTGCCAAAAAACTCAAGGTACTGCAGACGGCTGGAGTGGACATATGCTCCCAGTGCATTTATTGCGAAGTTGATCGCATGCCCCACAAGCAATATTGCTCCGGCAACTATTATCTTGATGACCATCGGGAATGCGAACATAGTGCTCAGTTCATTTATGATCGCAGCGATGATCCCTGTAGCAAGACCAAGGGCCAGCAGTCTTGAATACGACAGTATGTCGCTCAGGAAACCGATCACATCATAAAGACTCGGAAGCCCGCCAAAAATCTTGCCAAATATGTTCTTCGACTTTCTTCCCTGGGTGATGAGCAGCAGCAATGCACCGCCTATCAGCAGATATTGCCCTATCTGTACCAGCGGGCCAACTGCATCCTTATCCACCTCCGGCGCATAGGGAACCAGCACTAAGATGACGCCTGTATAGAATACAAGGACAAAGCCCACATCGAACAATGCATCCAGGTATTGTTTGTCACGTATGAGGTTTGCGGCTTTGATACCGAAGCCTGCGTACATATGGATAATGCCAAACAGCAGCGACCAGCTCAGCATCAGCTCAGGCTGTTCCACAGGGTTGATCCACAAACCGTATTTGGTCAGTGCTTCTATACCAAACCAGCTGCCGAACATGAATCCCCAGAAAATCGTAGCTATCCCGCACCAGAATATGAGCTTGATGAACTTGCGGGTCTCGTCCTCCAGCTTGAATTTCCAAAGCGCAAAGCCGGCCCCCAGAGCCATTATCAGCCCATAGCCGCCATCCCCCAGCATAAGACCGAAAAACATCACGAAAAACAGTGACATGATCAGATTGGGATCTATTTCTCTGCTGCTGGGCAGACTGTACATCCTTGAGATGGGCTCCCCTGCTTCTGCGATCCCCTTGTTTCTCAAAAGCACAGGGAACTCTTCATCTTCTTCAGGTTCCTTGATATCGACGCTGACAGTGAATTTCGATTCCACCGCTTTTTTCGCTTTGTCAGCCGCTTCCGAAGGTACCCAGCCACTGATGAGGAATGCCTTTTTTGTCACGAGTATCCTGCTGCTGGCCGTCAGCCTTTCCCTCTCCATGATAAGGCTGTCATGCAGGGCCTCCATATCTTCCCTGCTGTCTGCCAGACGCTTTATACTGTCAGCCATCCTGCCTCTCTCTTCAGAAAGACTCCTCAGATCGACTTCAAGCTTTCCGAGGATTTCTCCCACCATTCCGGCCATCGCCGGGAATGTTGTTTTGACAAAACCGTGGGTTTTGAGATATGACAGACATTCCTGCTCCGCATCCTTATGGACCAGCACATACACATAGTATTGGTCCTTATCAGCAGAAACAACTCCCAGTTCAGAGAATGGAGCCTTCTGTTCCAGTTTTTCCTTTGCCAGGCCAATATCGATCCCATAGGGTATGGTCCCGGGTATCACTGTCGTTTTGCCCGTGCCTGTCGTTTCCAGCGGGAACGGATACTCTTTCCATGGGATAAGAGAAGATTTCAGGTTGTCAAGCCTGTTTTCCTCGGTCTTTATCCTGATGATCTCATTCTCGCCGTCAGTGACCGCTCCCACAGCTTCCCATATCTTGTCCTCTTTCTCGAGCAGACCTGCAAATTCCGTACTGGTCAACTCCCGTCTGCCTGAAAACATCGGTTTTTTCTCAGGACAGTATTTTTTAAGGATGTCAAGTGCCGCATGCACTTCTGATATCCTGTTTTCCACATCCGCAAGATTCTGCCGGACATCAGGATTCTCAGCCAGTTCTTCCAGTTCGCCGGCGTCCACGGAGCTTATCTCCACGACTCCAAGATCCATCAGGCTGGCAATCAGGTCCTCCCGCTGGTCCTCAACACCCAGGATCGAGATTTTGCTCATTTTGACGATCACGGCTTCACAATCCTTCCAACTATGAAATCAACTGCCTTATCAAGCCTTTCACCGGCTTCCTTCCTGATATCGTCACACTGAGCCCTGATCCGGGCATCAGCGGTATTTATATCCTGATGTGCTTTTTCCTCTGAGGCTTTCAAAAGATCCAGCGCTTCATTTTCAGCCTCTTCAAGCAGCCTTTCCCTCAGTTCGGCCGCTTCCCGCCTGGCATCAGCAATCATCTCCCTGGCCTTTTGAGCAGCCTCGGCTTCAATTTGCTCAGCCCTGGCTTCAGCCGCCCTGATATCCTTCAGAATATCGACTGACATCCTTCCACCTCCTGATAATCTCTATTTATTATACCATTGTTGACAAGTATCTCAACATACAACAGTACCTTTTTTGCGAAACAATACACACATGCACCCCGATATGCTGCCGGACCGGTGCCCGAGTGTACATGGCACCTGCTGCATCGGTCATATGCAGAAGCCGGAGTCAACATAATTATTCTATCCAGTTCGTCAAAATCCTTCCTGAGTATTCACAAAAGAAATATTCAAATTCGATGGCACGTATTGCCAGGTTTGAATGGCCAGTTTCGAGGTCAGGTCTGAGATTTTACTTTTCGCCAGGTCAGGCTTGAAATAAAAAACCCGGTGTCATTCCACCGGGTCATCATGGAGCGGGATACGAGATTCGAACTCGCGACTTTCACCTTGGCAAGGTGACACTCTACCACTGAGTTAATCCCGCAGATATTCAACTGCAATACGATTTGTTCAAGCAGAAGTAATTATACAAAATAGTTGGAGCACTTGTCAAGGGTTCCGGAAAACAATGTCGCTGGAAGATTTTGCATCCTCCGGCGACACTGTTATCTTTGTAATCACAGGTTTTACTTTTTCCCGCTCAGGTATTCGTCAATGGCTGCGGCTGCCTTTTTGCCGGCACCCATGGCCAGTATCACCGTAGCAGCACCCGTGACTGCATCACCGCCTGCGTACACACCTTCGAGACTGGTAGCGCCGGTGTCCTCCTCCGTGATGATGCCGCCCCATTCGTGTGTTTCCAGACCTGGGGTCGTCGATTTTATCAGCGGGTTTGGTGACTGTCCGATGGCAATGATGACTGTACCGACCTCCAGCAGGTGTTCTGAGCCCGGCCTTGCCACAGGTCGTCTCCTGCCCGAAGCATCCGGCTCTCCCAATTCCATCTCCACACATTCCATGGCTTTGACCCAGCCGTCCTCTGTACCGATTATGCGGACCGGATTGGTCAGCAGCCTGAATATAATCCCTTCCTCCCTGGCATGGTGTATTTCCTCGGATCTTGCAGGCATCTCAGCTTCAGAACGTCTGTATACAATATATACATTTTCCGCACCAAGCCTCTTTGCACACCTTGCAGCATCCATGGCCACATTCCCGCCGCCCACGACTGCCACATTTCTGTCAATACAGACAGGAGTATCGCATTCAGGGTATTTATAGGCTTTCATGAGATTTATCCTGGTCAGGAACTCATTGGCCGAGTACACACCGTTCAGGTTTTCACCGGGGATACCCATGAAGTTGGGCAAACCTGCACCGCTGCCTATGAAAACAGCTTCATAGCCTTCATCCCTGAGATCCTCCAGTGACAGCACCTTGCCAATAACCATATTGGTCATGATATTGACCCCAAGCCTGCGCACTGTCTCTATCTCCTTCTGCACAAGGGCCTTGGGCAGCCTGAACTCGGGTATGCCGTACATCAGCACCCCGCCGGGCACATGGAATGCTTCAAATATCGTTACTTCATAGCCCTTCCTTGCCAGATCGCCGGCGCAGGTCAGACCTGCCGGTCCCGAACCTATCACAGCCACCTTCTTTCCATTCTTATCGGCTGCCTGAATGTTCATATCGCAGTTCTCCATGTACCAGTCTGCTGCAAACCTCTCCAACCTTCCGATCGCGACAGGTTCACCCTTCCTTCCCCTGACACAGAGCTTTTCACACTGCGACTCCTGCGGACAGACTCTTCCGCAGATAGCCGGAAGGCTGTTGGTTTCTTTTATCTTCTTATAAGCTCCTTCGAAATCTCCCTCGCTGATCAGCTTGATGAACTCGGGTATCTGTACATTGACAGGGCAGCCTGCCACACAGGGTCTGTTCCTGCAATCCAGGCATCTGTGTGATTCCTTTATTGCCATTTCCTCAGTATATCCGAGGGCAACTTCTTCAAAATTCTCTATTCTGACCTCCGGATCCTGCTCCGGCATTTTTACCTTTTCCAAAGACATATCAGCCATTTTGGGCACCCCCTAACCTGCAGATATGCGCTTCCATGGATTTCTTCTCCTGTTTCCTGTACATGGCCTGTCTTCTCATTGCTTCGTCGAAATCCACCTCGTGACCGTCGAAATCAGGCCCGTCCACACAGGCGAACTTCACATTGCCACCTACTGTGACGCGGCAGCCGCCGCACATCCCCGTGCCGTCTACCATTACAGGGTTCATACTCACAATGGTCTTTATACCGTAAGGCTTCGTCATCTGTGAAACCATTTTCATCATTATCAGGGGGCCGATGGCAATCACCAGATCATATCTGTTGCCTTCCTCCAGCAGTTTTTTCAGTATGTCCGTAACAAAACCCTTATTGCCATTAGAGCCGTCATCGGTGGTGATGAAGAGCCTGGAAGCCACCTGTCTGAGTTCTTTTTCCAGCAATATCAGACTCTCGTTCCTGAAACCTGTGATCACATCGACCTGCGCGCCCAGCTGATGCAGTTTCTTTGCCTGCGGGTATGCTATGGCAGTACCAAGACCCCCACCTATTACTGCAGCCCTGCGCACTCCTTCCAGATGGCTCGCTTTGCCGAGGGGACCTGCAAAATCCAGCAGATGATCTCCCTCTTCAAGCATCCCAAGCATCGATGTGGTCTTCCCCACTTCCTGGAATATGATGGTGACGGTGCCCTTATCTCTGTCAAAATCAGCGATCGTCAGAGGTATCCTTTCACCTTCCTCATTTATCCTTAGCATTATGAACTGACCGGGCTCTGCCTTTCTGGCCACATACGGCGCTTCTATTTCCAGCAGCTTGACTGCCGGATTGAGTACTTCCTTCCTTGCGATCCTGAACATAGAAAACCCCCATTGTCAATGCCGGATGTCTGACAACCGACATTAAGATCTATTGTTCCATGCCATTGCACGTCATTTGTATTTTAAACTACTGATATCAAATCTGCAACTCCGCCACACCATTTGGCAATAAATCCGGTATCAACGGGTATATTTACATAAGAGGTACCAGAGAGCATACCGATATGCATAAATGAATTTAATTGCTTTTTAGTTGAACTTGACAGCACTTTGATTGATGTTATAATGTAGTTAAGTTAAAATGCAGGAGGTTCGCCGTGAAGATAATTGATATGTTCAACAAGAAAAGACCTGTGATATCCTTTGAAATATTTCCGCCCAGGCCGGATGTACCACTGGATAGGATCTATGACCAACTTGAGAGTTTTGAAGCTCTCAGTCCGGACTACATAAGCGTTACCTACGGGGCCGGCGGAAGCCGGAAAGGACGTACCCTTGAAATCGCATCGAGGATAAAGAAACTGCACAACATTGAAAGCATGGCACATTTCACATGCGTGGGACACACTAAAGAAGAAATAGACAATATGCTGAAAGCCATGCACGAATCAGGCCTCGAGAACATACTCGCATTAAGAGGCGACCCCCCGGCAGACCAGCCGGATTTCGATTTCGGCAGAAGTGCATACAAATATGCCTATGAACTCATACAGCATATACGCCGGGTAAATGATTTTTGTGTCGCTGCAGCCGCCTATGTGGAAGGACATGTGGATTCAAGAAGGCTCAGTGAGGATCTGGCACATCTGAAGGAAAAAGTGGATACCGGTGTGGATTTCCTCATAACCCAGCTGTTTTTCGACAACAGACTGTTTTTCGATTTTATCGAAAAAGCGAGGGCTAAAGGCATAGAATGTCCGGTAGCCGCAGGTATAATGCCTATTTTCAAAGCGGACCAGATAAAATCGATTGCCCTGAAAAGTGGCTGTTCGATACCTGCCAGGGTAGTACTCATGATGGACAAATATCAAAATGATCCGGAAGACATGAGAAAGGCAGGCATAGAATATGCATCGTACCAGATCAGGGAACTGATCGGGGAAGGAGTGGACGGAATCCATCTGTATACAATGAACCGCCCGAAATCGACCCGGGAGATCATGGACAATATCTCAGACCTGCTGTGATGATCGCCGGAGGCTCTTCGCAAAAACAGCCGACGATATGGGTTTTCTCTACAGCGACCGACGCTGCCGATGGCGACGCTGCTCATTGAGCGCGTTGTCCAGTGCGGTCGCTTCGTTTATTGCGTCCTGTATTTCCTCTGATTCCTTATCGGAGATATCATTGGAAAGTATCCGGTGCTTCAGACTGAATATGCTGCTTTCTATCTGGTCAAACCGGACACTTGCCATCTCAAGCTGCCTTTTTTCGTCCTTAAGCCTGCTGAGCAGCTTCTCATCCATTTCTATGGTCCTGGTCAGTTCCAGCACCGCCTGATAGCTCTTAAGTCTGCCGAGTCTCCTGTTGTTCGCATTTATACGGGCAGTCAGCTCATTTATGCGCTGTGGAGAAAGCTCCCGCGCCCTTTCAGAAAAACTGCCTGCCAGCTTCAAATATGCCATGACGAGTTTGAGTGCCTGTTCTATGATCCTTTGCTTTATCGGATCCTCGCGGTACTTTTCGAAATAATGGAGCAACTGCTCCTTCTGTTTGAGCACTCCGATGACTTTCTCCCTCAGCTTTTTTCCAAGCCGTCGGGAAATCCGTCTGTATTGCTCTTCACAAGCCCTGTTCAGCCTGCTGATGATCTCCAGCTTTTCTGACAGCTCCAGCTCTCTTCTGAAATCATCGCTCCTCAGGGTGCCGGCAACAGCTGCCATATATACAGCAAGACCTGATGCTCCGGTCACAAGCTGTACCCATGGAGTCCCCGGCAAATATGAAGCGGTAACGGCTGTCAGGAAGATAACTGCCGCCAATATAAGGACATTCCTGAGTTTAAACGCCGCCTTCAACAGCATAGACATCACCTATAATATTATACCAGAAATCAAATGCCAGGCACGATACACAGGCAATGCCACAGATCCGTTTTTCAACTGCGCTGGTGTAAAAACTCATATAAGCTGAGTTTTCCGCCCACTGTACAAAATAAGTGTCCCCGTGTGATGGCTGCATCCTATTTGATAAGATGTTCAAATGTCATGTCGTCATTGCTGCCTGTAAGCGCATCTATTATTTCCTTTTCGGTGAACATGCCGATGATATTGAGCTCATCATCCAACACATAAATGATGTGGAATCTGTCAAAGTCCATGCTTTTGAGTGTGTCACTGAGCCTGGTGCTTTTCAGGACGACGAGGTCCCTTGCAGGATAGACCCCTTTTTTCAGCAGTCTGGATCTGCGGTAAACTATCTGTTTCATATTCATCAAAGCGCTTTCCGTCCTTCCGGTCATAGTAATCAGCATAATGTAAAGCCCTATAATGATCAGGCTTGCATTGTAGGATGATCTGTACAGCTGGTAGCCGCCGGCGGCCACGACGAATAGCGAGATCACGCATGCGAACCGGCGCAGCACCCTGCCGGCAGCCAGCATCCCTATATTCCCGGCCAGCACCAGATGTATCAGCCTGCCGCCGTCAAGGGGCAGAACCGGCAGCAGGTTTATGAATGCCAGCATCAGATTGGATGCAGACAGCAGTCTGAGAAAATACTGTTCTCCTGGAATCATATCCCCGGCAAGCATCGTGCAGACGAAAAATACCAGGCTGAAAGCCGGTCCAGCCAGACAGATGAGGATTCTTTCTCCTTTGCTGCAGCTGCCCTCCGGGATCAATGCGGAAAACCCCAGTATCGTCACACTGACCATGACGGCTTTTACTCCACATGCTCTTGCTGCCAGTACGTGACTGAGTTCATGGAGCATTATTGAAAAAACAGCTGCCGCATACTCCGCCGCAAAGCCGGATATCACCATGAACACAGTCATTATTGCCGCAGTGATGTGTATTCTTATCTCAGTTTCTCCAATGACAAATCTCACCTGATATTTATATTTATGTAATCAAGCGGATCCACAGGGGCATGGTCATACCAGACCTCAAAATGTATATGGCTGCCGCATTCCACGCGTTCTGTGCCTGCGTCGGCGATTACATCTCCTTTTCTCACATACTCCCCCTCATCTGCCTTAAGGGTCGAACAGTTTGCATATACTGTGACAAGACTGTCACTGTGCCTGATTTTTACATACCTCCCGTAGCCGGGTGAAGAGCCGGTATCTTCAACAATCCCGTCAAGAACAGCCCTCACCTCACTCATCTTATCAACCGCGAAATCTATGCCGATGTGTGTTTTCCATATACCTGCTGCACCTGCTACTTCGCCGAATGGTGTGACGATCATGCCCTCCACTGGTGCTATCATGCCCGTATCATCCTGTTTTTCAAAACCAGCGGTCACTTCTCCGCCAGAGCCACCATTGTTCCCGCTGCCTGCAGACAGTACCCCGGTCCCGGCTCCGGGGTGCAGCAAAGCATCATCGTTGCTGATGCCTTCAGATAGTGCTTTGTTTTCAAATGTTTCGAGTATGCCGGAGGATGCGTCTATCGTATCCGGTACAGTCATTTCTGCCGACAGCGTGGCAGTTTCCCCCGACGAGTCTGATGCTGCAGTCCTGAGATCTCCGTCGCCGCTGCTTTCATCTTTCAAAATGCTGTTCCTGATATCTGAAGCCAGAAATCCGGCATGATAGTATATTTTTTTCAATTCAACGTCATGCTCCAGTACGTATCGGGCTTTTTCAGTAATGAATACAGCAGCAGATATGTCAAGGCTTTTCGCCGTGGCAACGATAAGCAGCAGCATCACACATATAATGGTCTGGAATGCAAGAAGCCTGCCCAGTCTGCTCTGTCTGGCATTCCTTCTGTATCTTCTGTGCGGACGTGTGCTGCGCGGCATATATTTCCTGCCGGTCATGCTGCTTTCCATACAGTTCCATCCCCAGTACTGCCTTTTTGTGATCCTGGTTAATTATATTGATTTGGATGACCATTTATGTATACGAATACATGCAGATGTGAAATATACAGGTGTCCGGAGACAACAAAAACACGGGCACCTCCGCGCACCCGTGTCCATTGCACATAAGCTGTTTTCCTCGTATTATTTATCAGGATCATCTATCTGATATGTTCGCGCCATTGCAGATCACCTCTCTCGAGACCCTTTATCAGTATCTCGGCAGTGGCAATATTGGTGGCAAAAGGAACATTGTTCTTGTCGCAGAGCCTCAGGAGCGTATGGATATCAGGTCCATGATCCCGCGCCATGGTCGGATCCCGCAAAAACAAGACCATATCGATTTCGTTGAGCGAAACCCTTGCAGCTATCTGCTGGGCACCTCCCAGCGCCCCGGGTGAGAAACCGTACACCGGAAGCCCTGCACCTTCTGAAATAAACGATGCCGTTGTCCCTGTGGAATACAGGGTATGTTTCCGGAGGATAGTCTTGTATGCAATGCATAAATCAACCATCAGTTCCTTTTTATTGTCATCTGCTATAAGAGCAATATTCATATCCGGCTCTAACCTTATTTCCCGCTGTTTCTGATATTCCGTATCGGGATGTTTGCGTAAAGTGCCGGCACCACGCTCTGACCGTCATCACTTTTTGTTTTTGTGAGCTGGATGTCCAAAGCACTTTCATCCACATCCATGTAATTGGTAATGACTTTTATAATCTCACTTTTCAACATCTCGAGAAACTGTGGCGAAACATTGGCGCGATCATGGATCAATACCAGTTTTAGTCTTTCCTTTGCAACATCTTTGGATCTCTTAGTCCTACCGAATAGTCTCCCTAAATCGAGCAGCATTTTATACCTCCCCTTCAGTTCGCCTTCAGGCCCAGTAATTTTTTGAGTTTCGGCATGAAGCCCTGATCCTCGGTCAACGACATAAAGGGTACTTCCTCACCTTTTATCCTTCTCACCACATTCCTGAAAGCTTGTCCTGCCAACGATTTGTTGTCACATATGGCGGGCTCTCCCCTGTTGGTGGACACAACTATTTTTTCATCATCGGGGACTACGCCTATCAGACCTATAGCCAGGATGTCTATTATATCATCTATGGACATCATATCCCCTCTTCTGACCATGTCAGCACGCAATCTGTTGACCAGCAGCTTCGGATTTCTGACCTCATTCGCCTCCAGCAGGCCGATGATCCTGTCCGCATCCCTGACAGCGGAAACCTCAGGGGTCGTTATAACTATCGCCCTGTCAGCACCTGCGATCGCATTTTTGAATCCCTGCTCGATGCCGGCCGGACAATCGATCAGTATATAGTCGAACTCCTCGCGCAATTCATCACACAGTTGGATCATCTGAGAAGGCTTCACCGCTGACTTGTCCCTGGTCTGAGCAGCAGGTATCAGATAAAGCCCATCATAACGTTTGTCCTTTATGAGCGCCTGTTTCACCCGGCAATTGCCTTCGACTACGTCGACCAGATCATAAACGATCCTGTTTTCAAGTCCCATTACTACATCAAGATTCCTGAGCCCGATATCCGTATCGATCAATACTGTCTTATGACCCGACAATGCAAGACCGGTACCTATGTTTGCTGCTGATGTGGTTTTGCCCACTCCGCCTTTTCCTGATGTGATTACAATGACTTCACTCATCAAAATACCTCCTATGTGCCTGTATGGGCAGATTACGGTGATGCTCAGATCGAGATTTCATGCATATGTAAAATATACAGTTTAAAAAGTTATTTGTCAATTAAAGCATTTTTTGTAAATTACCGATTACTTGTATTGCGGCAGGAAAGTTTCTATGTAGACTATGTCATCCCTGACAGATGCTATCTCAGGCAAAAGGCCCTGTCTCGGCCCGTTCGTATCCGGCGGTCTGGTAATGACATCAGCTATGCGCAACTGTGTGGGCTGCAGCGACAATGCTGCGACGATCGCTTCCTTGTTCCCGTCAGCACCAGCGTGCACCATGCCGCGCAGCGATCCCATGACCACTACATTGCCTGTTGCCACTACTTCTGCACCTGGGTTCACATCGCCCAGCACGACAAGATTGCCGTCAAAACTGACAAGGGTACCCGATCTGACAGTCCCCCTGTAGAATTTTGTCATTCCTTCCTCCAGACCCTTGAAATACAGGAGCTTCATTTTGAGCTTATCCTTTGTCCTGTCCGGTTCTACATACTCGTATCCATTTTCCTGTTCCTGGGAGATGTCGTCTTCTTCAAAGCTTTTAACCTCAGCAGAAGCTTTCTCCGAGATCAATCCGGCTATTATACGCTCCTGTTCCTCATCCAGCTTCTTGCCGCGATACCTGACGTCAAGGCTCGCGCCCTTGAAAAACCTTCCTGATGAATCAAGCTTCCTGCTTATGCTTTCCAGTATCTCCCTGAAGTCGTCCTCTTCCCGCATCACTAAAATAAGCTCATTGCCTTTGGCTTTAAAGCTTACGATACTTTCTCCCATTGACTGTACCCCCTGTAAGCGGTATTGATTCACATAAACTATTATTACATTATTTATTGATATAAACAAGTGCAAACAGCATATTTTTGAGGGGCATCATGGATTGAACAGCGGTTTTTCCGGTTTCAGACCAGTATTTCTTGAATCAGCTGCCTTGAGACCAAAATATTCATCTATAATATCTCTCGCCACAGGAGCGACATTTGACCCCCATACACCTCTTTCCACGATTACGGCAATGGCTATCTCGGGGTCGTCAGCAGGTGCATAGCAGATGAATATTCCGTTGGGTGAGCGCCCGCCGCCGCTTTTGGTCTGGGCAGAACCGGTTTTTCCGGCTACTTCGAAGGGCAGGCCTTCAAAAGCTTTCTGCGCTGTACCGTCTATCGATGATGTAACTGCTACCATGCCTTCCTTGACTGCAGCTATCGTAGTGTCTTTCAGCGGCAGCTGTGTGTAAACAGGTTCGGTCCTGTTCACCACAGAGCCGTCATACTTCACTATTTCCTTGATGACATGCGGTCTGTACAACTTGCCGCCGTTTGCTATTGTAGCAGTATAATTGGCCATCTGGAGCGGCGTAAAGGAATTGTCGAACTGGCCTATGGCTACCTGTGCGGTGTCCGCTGGCCTCCATATGTCATTCCTCAGTTGCTTCTTCAATTCGATCGATGACATCATTCCTGAAACCTCATTGGGCAGGTCGATGCCTGTCTTTTTGCCCAGGCCGAAGCAGTTTGCCCAGTAGGTCAGTGCTTCGATGCCTGTCCTGTTGCCCAGTTCATAGAAATAGATGTTGCAGGAAGTCTCCAGTGCCCTTTTGAGACTGAGGGGACCATGGCCGTAAGTGGGCCTTTCAAGACAGAAAAGGTATCTTCCGCCTATATAAGTATGGCCTCTGCAGGCTATGATGTTGGAACCGGGTGTTATAACCTCCTTTTCCAGCCCTGCGACAGCCGTAATGGGCTTGAAAGTCGAGCCTGGTGCATAATTCTCCTGTATGGCCCTGTTAAGCAGAGCCTTCAGATTCTGTTCATCCTTCGTCAATTCTATGATCTTCTGCTGAGCTTCGACATCTTCGGGACCGGCCAGATAAATAGCCGGGTCAAAGCTCGGATAGCTCACCATTGCCAGCACTTCTCCCGAATTGACATGCAGGACCACAGCAGCTCCGGAAAAAGCGTCCCCGTAGTTGGGCCCTCTGTTGTCGTTACGAATCCTTTCAATATTGTAGGCCAGCGAATCCATGGCCACCTTCTGGAGGTTCGTATCTATGGTAAGGATCACATCATGGCCCGGTATCGGATCCATCGTCACCAGTTTCTGAGAGAGCTTTCCGTCCGCATCCACTTCTACGGTCATCCTGCCGTTTTTGCCGCGAAGATATCTCTCAGCGCTTTTCTCGATCCCGGTCTGTCCGATGAGATCATCGTTATCATATCCCTCATCTTTCAGTTCGTCGTATTGTCTGGAATTGATAGCTCTTATATAGCCAAGTATGTGAGCCTCTTCGTAGGCGTCGATATATTCTCTCACCGGCTCTGTCATTGTAATGATCCCCGGGAATTCATGCCGCCTTTCCTCTATCTCTGCCACAGTCTCCATGCACACGTCTTTGGCCAGCGGTACCATACCGCCTGTAGAGAAATTCCAGTTGTTTATAAGTATTTCGTATCTGAAATTCATTATCCTGTATGCCTGCTCGTTGGTGAGAAGAGGGTCTATTTTGAATTTTTCGTCTCTCAGATATTCAAAAAGTTCAAAAGCATTATACCTGACTTCATCTTTTTTCATGTTGAGCCTGTCAGGATTGGTCTGCCAGGAATATATCTGCTTCTCATTCATGTTGTTGAACCCGATGGGGCCGAAAGTCAGAAATTTTGAAAGGGTATTGACATAACCATCGCCGTTCTTCTCCAGTAAATCAGACAGCTTGAGCAGCATCTCGTTCATCTCGGAGGTGCTAATGTTCGTCTTGGCAATATACAGGGCATATCCCTGCCTGTTGACGGCTATAGGGGTGCCGTACCTGTCCAGTATCTTTCCTCTTGGGGCTTCTATTTCCCCTTCCTTGAGGATCCTTCTTTGTGAATCGGCTACATATTTCTCTCCCTCGACTATCTGCAAGTTGAAAAGCCGGAAAACGATCATGATGCCAAATACCATGAATCCCAGGCAGAGTATGAAATATCTGTTTTTCAATTTCTTGTCCAAATAATCCATCCCCCTCTGAGATCATACAGTTCAGTATTTCCGTGCTGACCTTGCCGCATCGAACCATTTGCCTGCGCTGACCAGCAGCGGGAACATCAGCACGGACACCGCACAGTTGTAGATCGCCTCCGGCAGTATTACCTTTGTGAATGCAAAGGTGAAGCCGATATCTCCGGACATTATGTTGTTTATTATGAATACAACAGACTCATAAGCTATAGAATATACGAATGTAAAGAATACTACAACCAGAACATTTTCCCTGTATATCCTCCTGCTCAGCGATCCGGCTGCAATGCCGGTATACATCCCAAGCAGCGCATAGAATCCCAGTACCGGGCCAAACTGCATATCGATGCAAAAACCTGAAAAAAAGCCCACAGCAGCACCTTCTGTGCTGTTTCGCACCAGGGCTGTCACGATCGTCAGCGTGATGAGCAGATTTGGCATGACTCCTCTGATCCTTGTGTACTGGAGCAAAGTAGTCTGCAGCATGAGTAAAAGAAAAATAATGAAAAAATAAACTACAAGCTTTCTTTTCATTGCTCAGCACTGCCTGTCTCATCATATTTTTCGGACTTTAATATGAAAACCTCCTCCAGCCTCTTAAAATCCGCAGTCGGCTGGATGATCGCATACCTGTCGAATTCGCTGTTGGTTTTTCTGACTTCGATGACCGTACCTATTTCTATGCCTTTGGGATAAATGCCGCCAACACCTGATGTCTCGATGATATCACCGACCTCGATATCGATTTCGATGGGTATATATACCAGTTTGCAGAGACCTTCCTCCTTGAGCTGCAGGTCTCCCTTTACGATGGCATGGCCTCCGCCGGGTTTGGCGATCCACCCGGAAACGGCACTTTCCTCATCGATGATTGTCTGTATGTTCGACGTGGATATATCGGTATCGAGAACTCTCCCGATAAGGCCCCTGGAACCGGTGACAACGGGAAAATCCACATGGATCCCGTCCCTCTCGCCCACGTCCACCTTGAACACACTGAACCAGTTGCCGGGCTCGACAGCTATGATATTGGCGCCTGCGATAGTATAATCGGCAAATTCTGCTTTCAGGTTCAATGCACGCCTTAACTCGTCATTTTTCTCCTTCAGTTCAGCAAACTCTCTGTTCTTTCTCCTCAGTTCCTCGACTTCTGACTTCAGTGCTTCATTTTCTTCCCTTAACACATCTATATCCTGAAAATACCCGAAAAAATCTTCTATTTCCCGGCCCACCGATGACAAAAAACCCTGAACCGGCTTCAGCGGTACGCTCAGGATATTGCTGAGCCAGTTGAGCTTGCTGCTTTTGTTTGCTGTCACACCAATCACGACCAGCAATACTATCGTAACAAGAGCCACGATGAACCATTTGCTTTTAACAGGACGCGGCAATGGAGAAATCTCCCTTCTATCTCAATTTTCTCGGAGTTATCAGCACACGTCTCAATGCCTCTATCTCTTCGAGAACCTTCCCGGTCCCGATGGCCACACAATCCAGCGGATTTTCTGCAATAGTGACCGGCATGCCTGTCTCTTCCTTTATCAGCTTGTCCAGCCCGCTAAGCAGTGCTCCCCCGCCCCCGAGCATGATGCCCTTATCCATTATATCGGCGGCCAGTTCCGGAGGTGTCTTTTCAAGTGTGAACTTGATCGAATCGATTATCGCGTTGATAGGCTCCTTCAGCGCCTCATTTATCTCACTGGAGGACAGTGTCACATTTTTGGGGAGTCCGGTTATCAGATCCCTTCCCCTGACCTCCATATATTCTTCCTTCGGTTTCAGAAAAGC
>DGEE01000164.1:15835-17182 GCA_002385815.1 Hungateiclostridiaceae bacterium UBA3934 | reverse complement strand
ACAAAAAGCACGATGGCAGTATCAAACTCATCACCGGCCACCCTGAGAGATTTGCTGGTGACGATACCTCCGAGTGAAATGACGGCAACTTCGCTGGTGCCGCCGCCTATGTCGACAATCATGCTTCCTGAGGGCTCTTCGACAGGCAGATCAGCGCCTATCGCCGCAGCCATCGGCTCTTCGATCAGATAGGCTTCTTTGGCACCTGCGGCCAGTGTGGCATCTTCCACAGCCCTCTTCTCGACTTCGGTGACGCCAGACGGCACGCAAATGACGACCCTGGGTTTTGAAATGAAACCACTGCCCATGGCTCTTCTGATAAAATACTTCAGCATGTTCTGCGTTACGTCGAAGTCGGCGATAACACCATCCTTCATCGGCCTTATGGCCACGATATCGCCGGGAGTCCTGCCGATCATGCTCTTGGCATCGTCCCCGACTGCCAGGATAGCTTTCGTATTCTTATTTATCGCAACGACCGAAGGTTCTCTGATTACGATGCCCTTCCCTTTTACATGGACCAGCGTATTGGCCGTTCCCAGATCTATACCTATGTCTTTCGCAAATATTCCCATATTTATCCTCCCAACGCTTAGTGAAGAGCACGGGTCACATTTTTCTACATAAGCCCCTGCTCCCTTAAACTTATGTATCTTCCATCACCTATGATCACATGATCAAGTACCCTGATCCCCAGTATACTGCCTGCATTGATCAGCCTCTGTGTCGTTTCGATATCCTCCCTGCTGGGCTCCGGATCTCCACTGGGGTGATTGTGAACAAGCAACATACCGGAACAGCCTGATTTCACCGCTTCGCTGAATACCTCCCTTGGATGGACTATGGAAGCGTTCAGACTTCCTACCGAAATGTTCAGATATTTGATTATATGGTTTTTTGTATTCAGCAGGATTACCTTGAATACTTCTTTTTTAAGGTGGCGCATCTCCTCCATCAGCAACATGCTGACATCTGCCGGAGACTTGATCGTTACTTTATTGTCGTTGATCAATGAAGCCGATATCCTTTTTGACAACTCCATAACTGCTTTGATCTGCAGTGATTTCACTCTTCCGATGCCTTTGATCCTTCTGAGCTCTTCCACAGACAGATCATGGAGATGCACGATCCCTCCGTTGCTCTCACAAAGCGACAGCAATCGCTGTGCCAGCGCCACCGATGTTTCTTCAGCACTTCCCGTCCTGATGATCACTGCCAGAAGTTCCGCATTCGACAGGATCTCAGGGCCGTATTTTTCCAGCTTCTCATATGGTCTTTCACTGGCTGGTATATCCTTCATTCTAAGTCTGTATTCCATTTTGGTCAACCCCGCATTTCTTAAAAAAT
>DGEE01000164.1:10818-15640 GCA_002385815.1 Hungateiclostridiaceae bacterium UBA3934 | reverse complement strand
CTCCTTTATAATACCATTTTTATACATTTATTTTCAACTTTATGGAAATTATTTGTAATTTATTGCCTGATCGCAAACTGAAACACCAAAATCCTTCAGTAAACAATACAGCCGGCTCAAAGGCAGCCCGACTACATTTGAATAGCAACCGTCAAGACTCTCGACAAAAATGGCTGCTCTCCCCTGGATGGCATATGCACCGGCCTTGTCGAAGGGCTCGCCCGATGATATGTAGTATTCGATTTCTCTGTCGGTCAGTTCGGCAAACCTTACCCTGGTCACTTCATGGCCTGTCCTGGCCTTCCCGCTCGAAGCATCCACCACTGCGATGCCCGTGATGACCTGGTGTTCCCTTCCTCCGAGCTTCATGAGCATCCTTCGGGCATCATTCTCATCCGCGGGCTTGCCGAATATCTCATCCCCGCAAACAACTATGGTGTCTGCTCCGATCACCAGACCATCATCCAGCCCGGATGCCACATCTTTCGCTTTCATATATGCCAGTCGCTCCGCCTTCTGTTCCGGAGTTCCGGATAAATCGGCATTGTTTTCATCTATATCTCCCGGCACCACCCTGAAGGGTATCCCGACCTGGGTCAGCAGTTCTCTTCTCCTGGGTGAAGCCGAAGCCAAAACTATCGTGGGCATTTAAAGTCAAGGGTCATTTCTGCGCGGCAGCGGTGGAGCATGGCCCAGAAATGTCCCTCATCGGACCTCCTTCCATCTCGCGTCAAAAACCGTCTTTTTATTCTATCTTACCATAAAAATAAATGGATATATATAATATATCCATCTGACTTTTTATTAAAAGTTTAACTCCCTATAAAACCCTTTAAAAGGAATATTCCTCAACTGCGAAACCCTGCTGCATGCCGGGGAGTATCCCTTCTCATTTATATATCGCAATGTCGATCCTTCTGTTCTTCTGTCTGTTATACTCAGAATCATTGGGAGCGATCGGTCTGAATTCGGCATTGCCGGTCGCAGTGAGATACTTCTCATCAACATCGCATTGATCTATGAGATACTTCACGACATTTGTCGCCCTTTTGGTGGACAACTCCCAATTTGACGGGAACTCCGGCGTGTTAATCGGACGGTCGTCAGCGTGGCCCTGCACCTGGATCTCAGTGTCAAGAGTCTTCAATATATCGCCTATTTTATCTATGACAGGTCTTGCCGACGGTTTAAGGTCAGCCTTCCCTGTATCGAACAGAATGATAGAGTCCATTCTGAGGATTATCCTGGCCCCCTCGTCTATCACCCTGATATTCTCATTCAGACCCATCCTGTCTATCAAACCCTGTATATCTGCTTTCAGTGTTCTGATACCCTCGGCCTGCTCATCAGCTTCACCTTCCTCGCCGACTTCATCCTCTTCACCGGTTTCACCTTCTTTTCCGGTCTCATGGTCTTCTTCGCCTTCCTCCCCGGCTTCTTCATCGAGCCTGTCCAGGATGTCCTGTTCGTCAATGTATGGGGTAAGGCTGATTATCTTGTCCCCTGAGTTCATTTCCAGTCTCTTGCTCCCGCTGTCACCTGCAAATGCGGCACGTAAAGACAATGCCACTTGCTGGAATTTTTGTTTGTCAACGATCGCCATAGAAAAAAGCAGCACAAAGAAGCAAAGAAGCAGTGTCACCAAATCACTGTAAGTAGTCAGCCAGGATCCACCGCCCGTGCTCTCTTCCTCTCTTCTTCTCCTTCTGCCCATCTATTTCACTCCTGTTATGCAGATACGGTACTATCTGCTGCTTCTTCTTCCTTCTCCTTGATGTCCTGCGCCCTTTCCTCCGGCGTGAGGAAAATCTTCAGCTTCTGCTCAAGCATCTTGGGATTCTCTCCGGCCTGGATCGATATGACGGCTTCAGCGATCATCTCCTTCTGATGTACTTCCTCATCGCTTTTCATTTTCAGCTTTCCGGCTATAGGTATGCAGATGAAGTTGGCCAGAATACTGCCGTAAAACGTCGTTACCAGGGCTACTGACATCGATGGCCCTATCTGAGCCGGATCATCAAGCTTCAACAGCAAATTGATAAGTCCAAGTAATGTACCGATCATACCCCAGGCAGGGAATATAGCGCCCATCATATTGAATATGGCCTGGCCTTTGCCGTGCCGCGCCTGCATATTCTCTATCTCAGTGTCCATGAAATCCTTTATGGTTTCCGATTCTATGCCGTCCACGACCAATTGGAGCGATTGCTTTATAAACGGGTCCTCCATTTGCTCAAGTTCCGGTTCGATAGACAGAAGCCCTTCTCTCCTGGTCTTCTCCGACAGTTTGACCAGCATTGCTATGGTTTCATTGGCTGAAGAGGCTTTATCGGTAAAAACCTTTTTTGTCACCTTCAATACACTTATCAGGTCCTTGAGTCTGAAATTGATGAGAGTGGAACACAACCCTCCGCCAATAGTTACGAATGCCGATGGAAGATGCAGATATGACGTTAGTTCACCTTCACCGATAACAACTGATATCACCAGACAGAAAACTCCCAGAACCAAACCTAAAATCGTACCAAAATCCATATCATTCATCCTCTGCTGTTGAAAGGTAATTTATCTGCTGTTCAAATATCTTATCGGATAAATACGCGATTTTCATTATATCGATTTTGCTCATGGATGTGAAAAAAAGAGTGAAACGCCGACAGTATAAGCTATACGAGGATCCCTGCGGCAAATGCCCTGGCCATGGGCACCTCCAGTGATTTCACCGCCAACTTCATCTTCAGCTTCAAATATTCCCTTTCAACTCTGCTGTAACAGCCTTTAAGTTCTTTGAAGCTGACAGGACAATATCTCTCAAGCTCTTCCAGATAGGCTCTTTCATATATCCTGCTGTTGCACGCGGCCGCTCCCATTATGAGCAGGATGATACTGTTCTTTATCGTTCGCATCATCGTAACTGCAGTGTCCCCGGCAAACAGTCTGTTATCCTCCAGGAGCCTGCATGTATAATTGATCAGCCTGTTTGTGATGCTCTGTACTGATGTCCTGCTGCCATTGACAGAAAAAAGCGTGCTGTGTCCGTTCCTTCTGTCATCTGCCGCATCCTGCAAATCGTCCACCAACTGCAGCAGCATTCCGAAGCAGAAGATGAAAACCGCTTCATCCTCTGTCAGGCTGCCCTTCACCAGGTATCCGTCAGCCAGGACTGAACAGCCTCCTTTTTCGGCGCTGATATCCTTTATTTCCTCCAGAGACAACGGAGAACCCTTATCCTGCCGCATGCTCCTGACCTGGGCGGCATGTATCCCGATAAGGCTCCTGTAGACCATGGGAAAGAGCTTGCGGTCAAACTGTCCCTCGATCATCTCCACCAGTTTGAACAACCTGTTCTCAAGCAGAGTTTCAGATCTGACAGGCTCACCACCCAGCCTTTTTTCAAGCCTGTCATTGGTTTCCCGCTTCTGCCTTTCAGAAACTTTGCCGGCATCGAGAAAGTTGTCCGTATACGGGTATAACATGCTGTATGCAAAAACAGACGGGGTAACGCTTATACCAATACCCAGGAGCACCTGGATACAGTTCATTATCCACACATTCCTCAAAGACTGGAATATGTCGTCCAGCCTGAAAGACATGTCAAATGCGCGTGCCTGTTCTATGAAGTCCGCTGTCGCCTCGCAGAACCCGCCATTCAGCAGCAGCTTCATGCCCGGATCATCGAGCCCTGCCATGCTGATACCGCTTTCATATATAAGTCTTTTGAGACAGGAGCCCCATGCAACCGGATCCTGTCCGGTCTTGCCATCGAACCCTCCGACGAGCTTCACGATATCCCCGATATATGTCTTCAGCCGTGCATGATTGGCCGCGTGGTCGCTGTCAGTATACCTCCGGTGCAGCATCGGAAAGTCGTCAGATGTACTGTCCCACATCTCCAGGCATATCTGTCTGAGCCTGCCGATGTCAATGTTTTTTATGTCCGCATTTGTATCCATCAGATCCCCGAAGCTCACCTTCTGCCCTTGTACAGTATTATTCCTCCGATTACTATAAGCAACAGCGGCATCATAAACTTAAACTGGAACAATGTCGGCATGAACTGTCTGCCAAGGGCCATGATGCCCACACCTACCAGTATGGCTCCTATGATGTACTTGGTTTTGTCAGAATCATACCGGGCAGGGCGGTCCCAACTGTCAGCATCACTGAAATAATCATTCCCGGCATCGTAATCCGAACCCGTTCCCATACCGGGGTCTGAATACGTGCTGCTGTAATCCGCCGTGCTGTGGCCGTGTCCCCATTGGCCTTCACCCTGTGTCTTCTCCTCAGGCATTATTATCGCAGCAATGATGTAGATGATAAAACCCCAGCCCATAAACAGTGCCAGTACGGCTACTATCCTTATGATCACTACATCTATATGCAGGTATTCGGACAGGCCGCCGCACACTCCCAACAACACTTTGTTCCTTTTTGACCGGTACAGTCTCCGCATATACATTCTCCTCTTCCATCTGTGTCGCATTGTGTATTCATTAAGATAATACGAAGATCTTACAGCAATGTCTAATGATCCGGGAATTTTTCTTAAAGATTATCCATGCCTGCCATTGCCGTTGTCTGCATCAAGAATGATCTTATGATCATAGACCGGGCTGATTTCTGCACCCGGCGGCACCTTCAGGAACTCTCCATCGTTCCAGTCACCGTTTATCAGCGCATCTATCAGCCGTGTGCTGCCTGTGATAAATCTCGTATCCTTTCCGTTTTCCTTTGCATACTTTATGAAGGAATCCCTTATGTCAGGATTCTCAAAGCCTTCTATCCCGATGAATGTGAGAAAGCCGACATTGTTTTTCAA
>DGEE01000164.1:9681-10587 GCA_002385815.1 Hungateiclostridiaceae bacterium UBA3934 | reverse complement strand
GCCCAGGCGCTCATAATAGCAGACCGATGACCACGGGGCACTGGGGTTTTGCCCAAAATGCTCCAGAAAGGCCTGCCGGCTTCCAAGAAAAATAGTACAGCAATCATGTGCTCTTGGTATGATCAGCGGTATGCTGCGCGCTTTCAGGCCTGCTGTCCCGTTCCCGCACAGACCGTATCCCAGCAGTATGGCATCATAATGATCCGGTGTGCTGTCTATGATCGTCTGTATCTGACCCCTGAGCTTATCCGGGTTTACATGGGATCTGAGCTCTGTGAATTCGATATCCAGAATATGCGGTGATTTCGCTGCGGCATGATAAACAAGCCTTGCGAAAACCTCGCAGGAAATCATTTTGAATCTCATATCCTGTCCATCCTGTTCTTATTACAAGCACGGCTGAAAGCGCAATATTACACTGCGCTCCGGCAATAGTGACACCCTGATGTGCGGATGTCTTTACATTTAAAAGCCAAAACGGCAAGCCCGGCCCACGACATCTCCTGTAGTGTCAATGTCCGTGTGGACTCACCGCTGTTTTAACGGAAACGAAATGTTAACTGATCTGTCATGTGGATCCCGGCAATAGAACTGCTTCAGGCAAATACATTTCTCCGGGCATCTTATCCGTCCGGATCCTGTCTATGCCTTGGGCAACTCCTCATCGAGCAGTTCCACTTCCTTGTCAGTTTCCTTGCTGATGTTGATGCCGAGGACACTTACGTTGACATTCAACACCTCAAGGCCGGTCATGTCTTCAACTGCATCTCTCACTCTTTTCTGCATGTCGCGGGCTGCCTCATGGATCTTGCACCCATACCGCATTACCACAGCCATGTCGATGTTGACCAGGTTGTCCTTCATTTCCACTCTGATGCCCTTGCTGGGAGCCTTTCTGCCAAGCAT
>DGEE01000164.1:0-9498 GCA_002385815.1 Hungateiclostridiaceae bacterium UBA3934 | reverse complement strand
CTCACCTGTTCACTCATTCCATATGCCTCCTTTATAGATTGATGAGTATCAATATACTCTCAGAATTCTGCGGATTTTACCGTTCTCGGGAAAGGTATGACATCCCTGATATTGGACATGCCCGACAGATACATCACAGCTCTTTCGAATCCCAGACCGAACCCGGCATGCTTTGTCCCGCCGAATTTCCGCAGATCCAGATACCATTTGTAATCCTCCGGCGTCAGGTCCAACTCCTTTATCCTCTTTTCCAGCAGGTCATATCTTTCCTCTCTCTGACTCCCCCCTATGATCTCTCCCACACCGGGGACAAGCAGATCCATAGCCGCCACTGTCTTTCCATCATCGTTCAGCCTCATGTAGAACGCCTTTATATCCTTTGGGTAATCTGTAACGAATACCGGCTTTTTGAAAACAGTTTCAGTCAGGTATCTTTCATGCTCCGTCTGCAAATCCGCACCCCATTTTGCCGGATACTGGAAAGCTGAGTTGTTCTTTTCCAGTATCCTGACAGCCTCTGTGTATGACAGACGTTCAAAATCAGACCGGACTATGTTTTCCAGCCTTTCCAGCAGCCCTTTGTCAATAAATCTGTTGAAAAACTCCATTTCCTCCGGCACATTCTCAAGGCAGTAATTTATCAGATATTTCATCATTTCTTCTGCCAGCATCATATTGTCTTCGAGGTCTGCAAATGCGATCTCCGGTTCTATCATCCAGAATTCAGCAGCATGCCTCGATGTATTCGAATTCTCAGCCCTGAATGTCGGGCCGAAGGTATATATTCTGCCAAATGCCATGCAGTAGGCCTCTCCGGTAAGCTGTCCGCTGACAGTCAGACTCGTCTGCCTGCCGAAGAAATCCTGAGAGTGATCCACACAGCCGTTCTCATCCCTCGGTATGTTATCAGGATCCAGCGTGGTCACCCTGAACATCTCACCCGCACCTTCACAGTCACTTGCTGTTATGATCGGGGTGTGGACATATATGAAGCCCCTCTCCTGGAAAAACTGGTGTATGGCGTACGAAGCTGCATTCCTCAGTCTGAAGACCGCAGAAAAAGTATTGGTCCTCGGTCTCAGGTGGGCTATGGTGCGCAGGAATTCAAATGAATGTCGTTTTTTCTGCAGCGGGTAATCCGGAGCACAAAGCCCCTCAACTTCGATGGCCGATGCCTTCAGCTCAAATGGCTGTTTTGCCTCAGGTGTGGCCACAAGCGTACCACGGGCTCTGATCGATGTGCCCTGGGTCAGCCTGGCAACATCCTTGAAATTGTCAATGGTCCCTTCTTCAAAAACTATCTGCAGGTTCTTCAAAAATGAACCGTCATTTAGCTCAATGAATCCAAATGTTTTTGAATTTCTTATGGTCCTGATCCAGCCTGCTATTTTTACCTCACGACCGAAGTATGACTCAGGATCCCTGTACAACTGCTTTATATCGAGTTTCAACTGGTATCCTCCTTTTGGAATAAGTGTTGCTGCATATCTTTTAAAGCATATGTATTCTCTGAAAATATACCCTGTAATGACAGCCGGATACCATACCGGTTTTTTCCAGGCAACCCCTGCCCTTTACATTGTTCTCTTAAATCAAGTATAATACTTTAAAGGTCCAAAAACAAGCTGAGGAAATCAATGTGAAAATGAAGATACTGGTCGTCTCAGACCGTGAAGAGCCTTATATATGGGATTATTTTGACAAGGAACGCTTTCGGGACGTGGAGCTGATACTGTCCTGCGGTGATTTGAAGGCCGAATATCTGTCATTTCTGGTGACAATGATAAATGCACCACTTTTTTATGTGCCGGGCAATCATAACAAGCGTTATCTCAAGCATCCGCCGGAAGGCTGTGAGTCAGCAGACGACAGGCTCCTGGTCCACAAAGGCATTAGGGTGGTAGGTCTGGGCGGCTGTATGAACTATAACAATGGTGAGTTCCAGTACACCGAAGATCAGATGAAAAAGAGGATCCGCAAGCTGCGCCGGACGATAAAAAGACATAAAGGCTTCGACATCCTGCTGACGCATGCTCCTGCCTATGGACTCGGCGATGGCGATGACCTTGCCCATACCGGCTTCAAAAGTTTTGTGGAAATGCTTGACACATACTCTCCCAAATACTTCTTCCACGGCCATCAGCACCTGAACTACGGCCGCCATTCAAGGATCCTGCAATACAAGAGCACCACCATAGTCAATGCATACGGCTATTATCTGATGGACTGCGAGTTTTAGAATTCGGGTGCCTGATACTACTTTTACTCAACTACATCCACGAACCAGTCCATGTTTATGATCTGCTCACGGGTGGCCACTTCGCCTTTCCTGACCATAAGGGTTCCATCCTGGCCGTATATGGGACCGGTAAACGGGTGGTAGAGTCCATTGCTGATCATTTTTACCATGAAATCCAGGAGCTTTTGGGTCTCCTGGGGCACCAGCCTTCTGGAGTAGAAGAAATCCACGATCCCCGAATCCATGCCCCACCAGAAGTTGATCACTTTCTGACCAGTGCCGAAAGGCTTCCATGAACTCTTCATAAGATTGTGCAGCATCTTTTCGTAAAATACTCCCCAGTTCCAGACGGGCGCCGCTATATGCTCATTGATCCGGCCTTTTTCACCGATAGCCGCAGCATACACTCCATATTCGCTTGTAACCTCCCTGTCTGACAGCGTGTCATGGTGTGAGATCACATCACAGCCCTGACTGACCAGCGAATCACTTGCCGCCTCTGCTTCCCGGGCATCGTCCCATCGGTTCAGGAATGTCACCCTGACCCTGGCATCCGGATTGACCATCCTGGCTCCGAGTGCAAAAGAATTAATACCGTTTATCACTCCCGGAACAGGCAGCGTTCCGACATATCCCAGCAGGTTTGTCTTAGTGACAGCCCCTGCAGCGATGCCAGCCAGAAACCTTGGTTCATAGATCCTCCCGAAGTAAGTGTTCACGTGCTTATATGAATGGGTCTCGGAACAGTTGAGGAACTTTGTCCCGGGAAATGACATGGCTGCTTTCAGCGTCGAATTGATAAATGCCGGGCTTGTCACGAAAACCACATCATTGCCGTCCTTTGCCAGCTTCTTCAGTACATCGTATGCCTCTGCTGTCTCAGGAACATTGTCTACATACGAGGTGCTTATCATATCACCAAAAACCTTGCTGACATGGATCCTGCCCATCTCCTGGGCATAAGTCCAGCTTGAAGTCTTCGTGTCTTTTGCATAAACGAATGCGACCTTCAGTGTTTTCTTCGGCATCACGAAGGCTGTCAGTGTCGAAATAAGACCTTCGTCAGTTTCCATAGGCACAGTCTGGATGTCAACAGGCTTGTTGCTGCTCATCTGATCCAGTTCTATGATAAGACTGCTCAATCTCGCCCTTACCCTATCCTCATCTATTTCCCGGGGCATGCCGTAAACGGTTATATATTCGAGGAACGCGTCACCCGTGGTGATGGGGAGCTCCTGACCGCCCAGTTCATGATATATTTTCCTGAACGGCAGATATATAGAGTTGGTGAAATACTTATATTTGTTGTAGTCAATGAATTTATCTTTCGGTTCAAAGTTTTCCAGATATCCCAGCAGCTTGTTGAAGGAATTCCTTTTACTGAACCAGATGGCATTGATATTGGTTATTTTATAGAAGTCAAGGAATTCATAGTATATCGAGATATTGTCGTCAGTTTCGTCCCTTTTGGGCACGAGCCTTAATACTCTCCCCTGAAAAGAGTAGGCATCAAAGTACTTCAGAACGCTGACCCTTTTGTTTCCTTCGACCACATAAAACCAGTTGAGATATTCATATACCTTGATCGGGTCTCTGATTCCCTCATTCAGATGCGCTTCGCACAGAGAGGTCCATTTTGATGCAAACTCTGTCCTCGGGGTCAGCAGAGGCATAAAGTTGACAGCGAACGACCTGCTCCTGGCATTTGTATAAGTACCAACTATTTTTTTCAGAGGGATCTCCACAACACCAAGATCGATCTCATAGACTATATCAATGTTCTTGAGGATGCCATCCAGCGCCGGAAGATATCCGGTCATACCCCTGGAAACGCTTCGTGAGTATTCCTTCTGCCCCAGTTTCCGGGCTATGGCATAATGATTTTCAGCACCAGATCTGTCCATTCAGCCACATCCTTTCTGCAGCATACACATATATTTACTACACACTTTATACGATTGTTGTCCTGCAATTGTTCCGTCATTTCCTGTATCGGAGGATATTCCCCTGATTGCCGTCAGCCTTTCAGGCAAATACTGTCCTGATGGACCAGCCATATCCTGAAAAAGAAGCCAGGATGTCCGGAAACCTGTTCATGCCGAACTGTCGAAGCTCCTGAAACGGTTGACTATACTCCTTATTATGCTCATATGTTCGATCCATGCCAACCTGTATGTCACTTCCTTCTCCCTGGGCACGCTGATTATTCCCAGCGTGTTGTATCCATCCGGATAGCATTTGTATTCCAGGATCTTTTCTTCCTCATCTCTGAGAACCCTGATCCATGTATATACAGGAAAATCCTTCAGAGCTTCGCCGATACCTTCCTCAGACTGTATATCCATATTGTTGATGCTTAAAATGATGTCGCCTCTCATAATGCCCATGGACTGTGCATTGCTTCCCGGGAGCACATCCAGCACTCTCAGTCCGCGTTTGACCGCACTGTACAGGGGTATGCCTCTTTTTTCCGTCACTATTGAGTACAGGGATATCCCCTCACGTCCCAGGATGCACAATACGGCACCGGCAAATCCGACCCACCCGACACTTCTTGAAATCAGCGCCAGAATCATAAGTACACATCCAAATGCAACAAGTAACGCTGCACTTCTGGCGGATTTTTTTTCAGGCTGTGTAGCTATCGAAATATCTGAATGGCAAAGAAGCGCAATCAAACAGTCAAGTCCCAGTGCTCCCGCTGCACCGGCCACAGACTGCGGGCTGAACGGCATGGCCAGACCTGCCGCAGACTCCGGCATCAATGTACCCGGCTGCATCAGATATGTCAGGAATACAACCGGTATCATCCAGAACTTTCTTGTCAGAAAAGCACCCGTTATCTCTCCGTCATAATGTGTATACACGGGCGTATGTCCAATCCCCCTGCTGAGATAAACCAGCAGCCCTTCAAGCATCTGCAGTATCGCCGCCAGACATAAAAGCGACGGCACATTTACTTTCAGTGTTCCGAAGATGTAACTCAACACCGCAAGTATTCCCGCTGCATATGGAAAGTTCACGAATCTCAGATCGAACAGCAACAGCACACACATAATGTAAAACAGATACCTGACAGTATCTGTTTCTATTGTCACTCCTGCTGCCACAGTAAGGAAGCTGGAGGCAAAACCTGCGACCAGCCCGGTGAGTACCAGTCTCTCGATGGTTTCTTTCAGGCTCGACCTCGGGCTACCATATATCTCCTCCTGCAGCTCGGAATATATGCGGTAATGAGATTTTACGAAAAATATTACCACCAGGCATATAATAAGGAAAAAGTAATCTGTCAGAAATGCTTTGAGCATCTCCGCCGCTATCGCACCTGCCAACTGCAGCACACAACCAACTCCTACTTCCTTTCGGAGAGTATTGAATCAAGGCGTTTGCGGACTTCTCTGAGGAAACCGGTGGTGTTGACTATCTTCTTGTCCTTCAACTCAGAGAGCCCTGCCAGATCCTTTGTCATCACACCTTCTTCTATTGTTCTGATGGCAGCGGTCTCAAGGATATCGGCAAAGCTGATGAGGTCGGCGTTCTCATCCAGTTCGCCTCTTTTTCTGAGCGCACCGGTCCATGCGAAGAGTGTCGCCATCGAATTGGTCGATGTCTCCTCTCCCTTGAGATGCCTGTAGTAATGCCTTGTAACGGTTCCGTGAGCTGCCTCGTATTCATAGCAGCCGTCCGGCGATACCAGCACCGATGTCATCATTGCCAGGCTTCCGTATGCTGATGCGACCATATCGGACATCACATCGCCGTCATAATTCTTACATGCCCAGATCATCCCGCCTTCTGACCTGATGACCCTGGCAACTGCATCATCGATAAGCGTATAGAAATATTCTATGCCTGCTTTTTCAAATTTCTCACTGTACTCGTTGTCGTATATCTCCTGGAATATATCCTTAAATGTATGATCATATTTTTTCGAAATGGTGTCTTTTGTGGCAAACCACAGATCCTGCCGCACCTCCAGCGCATAATTGAAACATGTCCTGGCAAAGCTGCGGATGGACTCTTCTGTGTTGTGCATACCCATTATGACTCCTGGTCCGCTGAACTCATGGATGGTATCACGGAAAATCTCTTTACCGTCCTGTCCTTTGAATACCAGCTCAGCCGTCCCTGGTCCTTCCACGCTATATTCCAGGTTTTTGTAGATGTCGCCGTATGCATGCCTTGCCAGGGTGATGGGCTTTTTCCATGTCCTTACGAAAGGTCTGATGCCCTCCACCACTATCGGCGCTCTGAATACCGTACCGTCCAGTATCGCCCTTATTGTCCCGTTGGGGCTCTTCCACATCTGCTTGAGGTCATATTCTTCGACTCGCTGTGCATTAGGTGTGATAGTTGCACATTTGACGGCGACCCTGTGCTTTTTTGTCGCCATCGCCGCATCGATGGTCACCTGATCGTCGGTCTCATCACGGTGCTTCAGACCGAGATCGTAATACTCGGTATTCAATTCTATATATGGAGCCAGCAGTTCATCCTTTATGAGCTTCCAGATGATCCTGGTCATTTCATCCCCGTCCATCTCCACTATAGGTGCGTGCATTTTGATTTTTTCTGTCATCTGCGTACCATCCTTTCATTATGCCAATTTTGTATTTCACTGCTCGTTATGTATTCTCCGCCCCACTGTCCTACCGGGCTCCACAGCACTTTTTATACTTTTTGCCGCTTCCGCACGGGCATGGGACATTCCTGCCCACCTTATTGCTTACAGCCATCTTTGACTGCCTGAACTCTCTGGCCAGCTCTCTTCTTCTTTCCTCCGGAAGTATATTGTCCCATTCCTTCAGGTTGTAAAGCCAATCAGCCTTAGCCTCATGCATGTTCCAGTAGAGTTTTTCAAAATCTATCTCGGAAGACAGTTCGGTCTCCTCATCCAGCGAATCCAGGTCCAGTTCTTCCTTAAGGCTGGTATTGATACCATCGAGAAAACCCGTAAATACCACAGGTTCCATACCGAAGCCGTCGGCCAGATCTTTTAGCTTCCCCTCGAGCTTTCCCATGCGTCTTTCCAGTATGCTGCGGTAGTTTTCCTTTTCTTTTTCAAAGTAATCCGCCCAGAATGCATTTTGCTGCTGCGGTGTCACAAGCCCTTCCACAGCCTTTTTCCACTGTTCGTATAGTCCCATCCTTTGCGCCCCTTTTATACTGGTGTAAAAAGTAAAAATTTATCATTCAAAATGTATTATAGCATGGATTCATGTAATGTCAAAACACTTGATGCACGGGTCCGCGCCTGTGTGATCCATGTGTTTTGTGGAATGTTCCGTTGATATCAAAAAACGGGATGCGGCAGATCACATCCCGTTCTGGTCCCTGAACCGGTTATTTCTTCAGGATCTTTCTTACAGCCAGTACTATCGGTATCGACAGAGCCACTGATACGATCATCTCGGCGGGTGCATTCGTCGCAGCCACTCCGAATATGGCAGCCGCTGCTTTGCTGACATCTATCCCGTTGGCCTGAGCATATTCGGCAGCATAGAGCAGATATATCATTCCCAGCACGCCCACTGTATTCGTCAGTGTCCCGACCACAGCACTTACCCCGATCTTTATGACTTTACTCTTAATGAACGGTATTTTGTGCGAATAATGTGTCGTGATACCTATCAGCACTCTCGGAAGCACCGATACAAGAGGATTCAGAAATGCAAATGAAAGCAGTGACGGATTCGTCAGATTCTGGATGATGCTGAACACTCCGAAGATCAGCCCTGCTGCCATCCCAACCAGGGGACCTTCCAAAATAGCCCCTATTATCACAGGGATATGCATGATGGTTGCCTTGGCCATGGGCAGTGGTATGAATCCCACACCCGATGCTCCCAGCACTATCGATATTGCCGAAAGCATGCCTACGATCGCGATTTGTCTTGTTTCAAACCTTTTCCTGCCTGCTGTTTTTTCCAATACAATCGACCTCCCGCTCTTATTCCCGAAGGATATAAGTCGTATTTTTATTATTTTTCTCAGTACGGTTTCCTGCGAATACCGTCTTTCAGACAATGTTAACACATTCTTGCAGCAAATGCTATAATTTTTTGCACACGTCAGGAGATCACTGTCCTTTATTCCAAATTCCTTCATAAAGTGATACAATATCTGAGAAACCAAATCCGGGAAACAGTATCAGACAACTGAAGTGTCGGCACGGGAAATCAGACCGGTGCGAAGGACGGTGGGAATAGCATGAAGGAACTTGTAACCATGTGGAGATACAGTATGATGGTAGCCATAACAGTGCTGTGTGCCGGCATATATATGCTGTTCCTGCTGCCTACCAAATCCATAGCCCTTATCCCCGGCATAACTGAAATAAGACCTGCGTCACTGCTTCCGGTTATATTTGGTCTCCTGTTCGGACCGGCAGGTGCATGGGGTTCGGCCATAGGGAACCTGGGCGGTGATTTGTTTGGCACACTTACACCGGGCTCGATATTCGGCTTCGCCGGGAATTTTCTCTACGCCTATATACCGTACAAGCTGTGGTATTGTATAAAGCAAAGACATGGCGAGGACATGACTCCTGCCATCAACTCACCCTGGAAACTGGCCAGGTTCGGCACCGTAGCCTTCATCTCAAGCACAGCATGTGCCGTCACCATCGCATGGGGGCTGAATCTGCTGAAACTGGCAAACTTCGCAGCACCGGCCATCATAATAACACTCAACAACACTGTCACCACTTTGCTGTTCGGTCCTGTCCTGCTTCCGATATTGTACAAAACGGCAAGTAAATATAATTTGCTCTGGACCGACCTGATGCACCCAAAGGACATCAGCATGCCTTCGACTGACAGACTCTATCCTTTTATGATCATAACCGGCTCGACAGGAGCACTCATATCAGGATTGGCGTCCGCTTGTCTTATTGCGGGGAAGGCTGTTACCGACTGGAAACTCCCGGCGAATGGCGCCGGAAATACAGCCGTTGCTCTGATTGTTCTGCCCTTTTTAGCAATTATGCTTTACGGATCGTTCAAATCTTGACCTTTTAACCGGACATACAACAAGATCAGTTCGTCAAGCTCTTTGCTGCGTTGTTGTACTATGGAACTGGACAGTTTTTCAGACTCGATCAGCTCGTGGAGTTCCTTCCTGAGCAAATCGATCTCTTTTTTGAGGCAAACACAGTCGTTGTCTTTCAAGGCTATTCACCTCCCAGTACACACATAACGGCAACCTGCCAGCTTACGACACACAATTCGACACAAAAGCCTGGACTACCTGACAAAAAA
>DGEE01000101.1:1503-21569 GCA_002385815.1 Hungateiclostridiaceae bacterium UBA3934 | reverse complement strand
CCAAGAAATCCAAAAACGTTACAGTCAGGCGCCGAAAAGTGGAAAATCTGAAGGAGCGACCGCCCAGAAACCCAAAAACGGTACAGCAAGACCCTGAAAATTTCAGGATCAGTGGCGCCCCCAGCCCAGAAGCCGTAAAAGGTACAGATAAACGCCAGAATGCTCAAAATCCTCAGGACCAGGCGCCCGAAGGCTTGAAGAGGCCGGTAGAGCCGGATGCCGATAACTGAAAAGCAGAGGAGTCTGGCGCCTGGAAATCCGAAGATGGTACAGCAGATGTGAAAAGCTGGTAAAGGCCGATATAAAACCCGGCTACGTTGAGCAGCCGGGTTTTTGGACGTCTGTCATCACCAGGGACTTACGCCTCGAGCGCCTGTCTTATGTCCTCGATGATATCTTCTATATTCTCGATGCCGACCGAGAGCCTTACCATATCCGGCTCTATCCCGCATGCGAAGAGCTGTTCGTCAGTCAGCTGACGGTGCGTCATGCTGGCGGGATGCAGTACTGCCGTGCGTGCATCAGCCACATGGACTACGATGGATGCCAGCTTCAGATTGTTCATGAATCTGGCTGCTGCAGCTCTGCCCCCTTTGATCCTGAAGGAGATAACCCCGGAACAACCTCTTGGCAGATATTTCTTATGCAGCTCGTAATATTTGTCAGATTTCAGTGTCGGATAGCTCACGGAGATTATCTTATCATGTTGATCAAGGTACTCAGCCACCTTCCTTGCGTTTTCAGAATGCCTTTCCATCCTGAGATGCAGGGTCTCCAGCCCCAGGTTGGTCAGAAACGCATTCATTGGGCTCATGTTGTTGCCAAGATCACGCATGTACTGATATCTTGCCTTTACTATATATGCGGCATTGCCGAAAGTCTCAGTGTATGAGATGCCGTGGTATGACGGATCGGGGTCGGTCAGCGAAGGGAATTTCCCATTGGTCCAGTCGAAATTCCCCGAATCGACAACGACACCCCCGACGCAGATAGCATGTCCGTCCAGATACTTGGTGGTCGAGTGTATAACGATGTCGGCTCCGAACTCAAAGGGTCTCAACAGGACAGGTGTTGCAAATGTGTTGTCCACAAACAGCGGGACTCCGTTCCTGTGGGCTATCCTCGCGAATTTTTCTATGTCAAGTATGCTTATCTTGGGATTTGCTATGGATTCTCCGAAAAGAATTTTTGTATTGGGTCTGAAAGCTTTCTGTATTTCTTCTTCAGAAGCGTCCTGATCGACGAAGGTCACATCGATGCCCATTTTTTTCAACGTTACATTGAACAGATTGAAGGTGCCGCCGTAAATCGTACTGGATGAAACTATGTGGTCTCCTGCCTGGCATATGTTCATTACTGCAACAAAGGTCGCAGACTGGCCTGATGCCGCCAGCATCGCTCCGATACCGCCTTCCAGAGCGGCGATCTTTTTTTCCAGCGCATCATTGGTCGGATTGCTGATCCTGGAATATATATGACCTTTATCAGGACGGTCAAACAGCATTGCCACTTCTTCGGAAGAGTCATATTTGTAGGTAGTACTCTGATAAATGGGAAGCACCCGCGGTTCGCCGTTGCCGGGTTTGTAGCCTTCATGCAGGCATTTGGTTTCTATTCTCCATGAATTCATCAATCAACACCTCTTAATTCGATCATTTGAGAAAATACTACACCATTAGCCGCCCTTATTCAAGTGGCAGCTTGTCCGTCGGCTTCACACCAGCCATTTGAAGTGATGCAGCGGTATGTGCTGTCACCTTCAGAATCACCGGCGAAGCGCATGGATTCAGGGCTAGTAAAGCTGATAAAGTATACGGATTTGGATCAGGCCGCCAGCAAAGTGCATGGATTCAGGTTTGCATTGTCAGCGAAGCACATGGATTTGGATTAGATTGCCAGCGGTGAATACGGATTCGGATGGGGATTGCCGGTGAAGTACACGGATTTGAATGAGGGCTGACAGTATAGTAAACGGATTCAGATAGGGGGTGCCGGCGAAACACACGAATTCGGATCAGGAAGGTCGGCGAAGTATGCAGTTTCAGTCTAAGTGGTCAAGGGTATCGAATTCGCGTTATTTGATTGACGCGGATATACGACAATGATAATATTTTATCATAACGATTGGGGGAGTCGGCGATGAAATCGAGCTCAACGTTCAGCAATCTCTATATCAGGCGGGTAAAGAGGAAAAAGCCTGTAAAGAAAATCATCACGATAATCGTGATCATACTGACGGCAGTCATTATCGCCGCCCTCGCAGCAATACCGCCTTTAGTGATGAAGGAAATTATCCACCTGCATGTGGATTTTGAGGAGAAGTCGCCGTCAGACTTCGGCGTGGAGGCAGAGGAAGTATGGCTGACCACTGAAGATGGAATCAGGCTTATTTCCTGGGAAGTCAAAGCCCACGATCCAAAAGGGATCGTTATATTCCTGTCCGGTATACACAATCCGTCAGTTACAGCCTTTTTCGGCCATGCTAAGATGATGGCGGAGAATGGATATTCTTCACTTCTGATAGAAATGCGCTCCCACGGAAGGAGCGAAGGAGATAAAATCTATATAGGCACCAGGGAATACCTTGATACGAAAGCTGGTGTCGAATATATCAAAGGCAAGCCTGAGTACGGTGATGTGCCGGTGATCGTTTTCGGAGTGTCCATGGGCGGTGCCACAGCAATCAATTCAACAGGGGAGATTCCCGATATCGACGGACTGATCAGCCTTTCTGCTTTTTCAACAGCGCAGGATCTGTTTAGCGACACTATGATCGGCATGGGAGTGCCGCCAGTCATCGCAGCAATACAAAAGCCATTCGTCAAGTTGTATATGGGCTTTGAATACGGCTTTGGCAGTCTGAAGATAAATCCGCTGGATGAAATAAAGAAGCTTAATGGAAGACCTGCGCTGCTGATGCATTCCACAGAAGATTCACAGGTGCCTTACAGCAGCTTCGAAAGACTAATTGCGGCGGTCCCGGGACAGATCGAAACCTTTGTCCGTGCCGGGGATCATCATTTCGTCTGCAGGGACGAATGCTTTAAGGAGCCCTGGACCGATGAGGAATACGCCGGAGCCGTCCTTTCATTTCTGGACAAATATTTCGGAGACTGAGCGGCGGAAGGCTTTTGTGTCTTATCGCCGAAAAGCTGCCGGCCGGACCGTCGAGAGGCTACTGAGCCAGACTGGAGGAAAGTTGCCGGCCGGACCGATGTAACACTTTTGAGCATGACGGATGAAAGACTTATAAGTCTGACCGACTGAGGAACTCCAGACCAGGCTGACGGTGGACTTCAGGCGACTGTATTTCAGAGAGGCTGAAGCTGAGCAGAGCCCTTTCTCGCATCCCCTATGTACCATTACAGGGCAGGACTCTTTTATGTATATCCTATGTGCTATTTCGGGACAGGGCCTTTTGCGTATTTTCTGTGTGCTGCCATTGGACCGTGTTTTTTCGTATATCTCCGGTGTACTCTTCCAGTATCGATATATGCGGTGTTTGTGATCAGGGTCGGATCCAGAGGATATAATATGAACAGTATTTATTTCTATGATACATGTATAGGACGAATAGCCATAGCAGATAACGGTAAAGCCATCACACGGCTGACTTTTGACGGTAAGGATGGCGGCAGTACAGCGTGCCCGTACCGGGGCGGATGTGATGGGATGGAGAGGCAACAAACCGAAAAGATGAAGTGCGCCATTGCCGCCGTCATTGAGCCTGATGGGCAGCCTGGAGATGCTGTGTCAGAGGAGGTGTCCTCCGTCATCAGGGAAAGCTCTTGTATGTCCGTGGAGACGCCCTTCGCCATCAGGAAAAGCTCTTATGCGTCTGTGGAGGTGCCCTTTGCTATCAGGGATACCTCTTATGCGTCCGGAGAGGCGGCCTTTGCTGTCAGGGGCATCTCTTTTGCGCCCGAGGGTGCGCCCTTCGCTATCAGAGATGCCACATTTATCGTCAGTGAGACGCCGTTGATAAGGGAAGCCGCAAAACAGCTGGAAGAATATTTTGTCGGAAAGCGCAAAATCTTCGATATCCCGCTCGGACCAGAGGGGACTCCTTTCCAGAGGGCTGTCTGGGAAGCACTCCTTGAGATCCCTTATGGTGAGACAAGAAGCTATGGCGATATAGCCGCACGTATCGGGAATCCGAAGGCCGCAAGAGCAGTAGGGATGGCAAACAACAGGAACCCGATTGCGGTGTTTGTGCCATGCCACCGCGTGATAGGTGCAAGCGGGAAGCTTGTGGGATATGCTGGAGGCGTGGATGTAAAGAAAAAGCTGCTTGAACTGGAAAAACTGAATGCAGCAAAGCATCCGCATTGGGAAAGATAAAAGCAGCAAAGCGTCCACCAAGGTAATGACCTTGCAGGACTAAAGCTTTACGAGGTGTAATCAGCATCAGGGGGAGCAGCATTAAATCATGGTCTGTGTAAGACCGTTGAGGTGACATATGCAGAAAGAGATCAAAACAAGGCTCAGGGAATTGGCCGGGGAAAAGTACAGAAAGTTTACATCCGGGCTCGTGCCCGGCGTCGACAATATGCTCGGAGTACGGCTACCGTATCTGCAGGCGATAGCGCGGGAAATAGCGGCATCTGACTGGCGTGGATATCTGAGTACGGCAGATGACGAGTACTTCGAAGAGGTAATGCTGCAGGGCTTTATCATTGGCCTTGCAAAAACAGATATAGATGAGAAGCTGAGGCTCATCGGCCAATTTGTCCCAAAGATCGATAACTGGTCGGTATGTGACAGCTTCTGTGCTCGTTTGAAATTCATAAAAAAGAACAAGGAACGTGTCTGGAGCTTTCTGCAGCCGTATTTTGATTCTGACAGGGAATTCGAATTGCGCTTCGCCATAGTGACGGGGATTTTTTATTTTATAGATGATGATCATATTGATGAATTTATAAGGCTGCTGGATCAGATAAAACATGACGGATATTATGCAAAAATGGCTGTGGCGTGGGCTTTATCCGTATGCTATGTTAAGTATCCCGGGAAGACCCTGCCATATCTCAGAAACAATTCCCTGGATGATTTCACATACAACAAGGCGCTGCAAAAAATCATCGAATCAAACAGGATCGACAACGATACCAAAGCTTTGATCCGGAGCATGAAGCGGAGGTGAACCGTGAATGCACCAGGATCATGCAACAAGAGACGCAGTTACGCATTAGTAAAAAGACTGGTTACGCTGCAGTAACAGGAGCGGTTATGCCGTAATAGGGAGAGCGGCTGCGCCCTATTAATATAAGCAGTTATACCACAACAGGAAGAGTGTCCATGCCTCAGCAAGAAGGGCAGTTACGCCACTGTAAGACGAACAGTAACGCCGCGGCAGGAAGAGCAGTCGCCACATAAAGACGATCCTGCCGGGAAGTTCACCATGATTGTTTTTGTCTATTGACTGAATTCATTCACTCGTGATATCATTATTTAGGAATGGACTGGAAATATAATGAAAGACGGTGATAATTTGTCCCGTATCACCAAAGATCCGGAAGAAAGAAGAGAAGAAATCATAGAGACAGCGCACAGGCTTTTCGAGGAGAAGGGCTACGAGCAGACGATGATGTCTGACATATCGCAGGCGTTGGGTATTTCGCAGGGCCTGCCCTATCGGTATTTCAGGTCAAAGCTGGATTTACTGGATGCCGTGGCTACAAAGCTGGGTAAGGATTTTGTAAGGTTTCTGACCGGATATAAGTTCAAGCCCGGAATGAATGCAAAAGAGAAGCTGGATGAATATTTCAAAATCATTGAGGATATTGGTTCGACAAAGCTGGTCTCGGTGCTGCACAGAAAGAACAACAGCCAGATCCACAGCAGGATATCACAGGCTGCTTTTAAAAGTGTGATGCCGCAACTCATCGCTCTGATCGAGGAGGGGAACAGGCAAAAGGTGTTTGACTGTCCGCATGTAGCAGAAACCGCCGCATTTCTCCTGTACGGTGCGATGTCGATCCATGATACAGTCGATCATGATAACATGCATGAAAAAATGGATATTATAAGGGAGTTATTTTACAGAGTGCTTGGCGTTAAATAAATCATACCTTTTAAACAATGAAGACTGATCATGAAGGATATACAGCAAGCGTTTTAAATAACTGAAGCGGTTTGACGAATACAACCGGCGTTGTACGCTGCCGGCGCCAACGATCTTTCTCCCGGGGACAGCGTGGTCTTGAACATTGGAAAGAAAAGTCAGGAGTTCATTATACGTGGGTTGGTCATGAGCCCGGAGTATGTGTTCAACTCGCCGGACGTTATCCCGGAGCCTGAGACCTATGGATTTATATACGTGAATAAAGCAGCATTTCCGGAAATGCCGGTAAATGAGATATGTGTACTGACAGCAGATGACGCAGATATCGAAAAAGTAAAAGCTGCCCTGGAAGAAAAGCTGCCGGGAGCATTCATACTCGACAGGAAAGTCCACAAAAGCACACAGCTTATCAGAGCGGAAATTTCGCAGTTCAAATCCCTTTCGAAGGTTTTTCCGATAATGTTTTTCGCAGTGTCTGTACTGATCGTTATGACTACCATGACCAGGATCGTTGAAAATCAGAGAACGCAGATTGGATTGCTGAAGGCTCTCGGATACGGCAAAGGCGCGATAGTGCGGCATTATGTGTCCTTCGGATTTTACCCGTCCCTTATCGGAGCTGTCTGTGGGCTGGCGGCCGGCCGCAATACACTGCCGGCATTTCTGTGGAGCATACTGGAGGATATCTATGTACTGCCGGACATCAGGGTTGCTGTGGTTTCACAAGTCGCACTGGCTGTATGCATATCGTCTGTTCTGCTGACGTGCATCATTTGTTACTATACCTGCAGACGATCCATTTCTGAAAGTGCTGCCGCACTACTGAGGCCAAAAGCTCCTGCAGCAGGCAGCAGGGTGCTGCTTGAGAGGATATCACTGATATGGAAGCGCCTCAGCTTCAGCGCCAAAATGATACAGAGGAATCTGATGAGGAACAGGATACGTACCATAATGGCTCTGACAGGGGTTATGAGCTGTACTGCACTGATGGTAACTGCATTGGGACTGCTGGATTCAGTGGATCATATGGTCAGCACGTATTATGGGGAAACACTGAAGTATGATCTCAGGGCGGATCTTGATGAAAAAGCGGGCAGTGTCGACATGTACCGAAAAATCACCGATGCGGATAAAACAGAAGGAATAATGGAGATCCCGGTTAGCATAAGGAAGGCAGAGAGCAGCAGCCGGACAGTGCTTCTTACCGTTGTAGAAAATGATCAGGAACTGTTATCATTGGGTGAAGCCGGAACCGACGTAAATGGCGGTCACACAGGGAGTGCAGGTCCTGCCGGTAAACACGCTGATACTGGCGGTCAGATCGATACACCGGACGCTGGGATGCCATATGAAAACCAGGTCATGGTTTCGGAAAAGCTCGCGCAGATCATGGGTATCGATGCGGGAGACACCATAAAACTCAGGCTTCCGGGCTCGGAGGATGAAAATGACATGTATGTTGAAAATCTTGTAACGATCCAGATTGGACAGGGCATCTATATGTCTGAAAAATCATGGAACAGTCTCGGGAAAGGGGCATTCATTCCAACTGCTCTTCTCATTAAAAACCCGGGCGAAGATACCCGAGGGTTCTTTGAAGGGCTCGACGAGGTGACTGGTGTTAAGTCCCTGCAATCACTCAGGGACAAGACAAAGACGGGGCTGGAATCTATCAACAGTGTATCTTTGCTGATGGTTGCCTTTGCGCTGGTACTGGCTTTTGTCGTCCTCTACAATATGGGCATACTGAACTTCATGGAGAGAGTCCGGGAATTTGCTACACTTAAGGTTCTTGGATTTCACCATAGAGAAATAAGATCACTGATAATAAAGGAAAATGCCATAATTGCCGTGGCAGGTATCCTGTCGGGGATCTTTCCCGGTGTCTGGCTGACGGACCTGGTCATGAAATCCAGCGAACCTGATGACATGGTGTTCAGGGCACTCGTGGAACCGACCAGCATTGCAGCAGCATGCTGCATCACACTCATATTCTCGCTGGTGGCACAATATCTTCTGATCCGTAAGGTCAGAGGGATCGTAATGACACAGGCACTGAAAAGCGTGGAATGATCATATGACGATTTTTGGCTGGACTGTTGCTGCGGACACTGATTTGAAAACCTATCAAATGTTTGATATAGTTTATATATTAGTTCATCTTTTGTCTGATTTTTTATGATCATTTTGAGCCGCTGCAGTACGACCTGACAATTTCAATCATTTTCAAGCATAATCATCAAAATAATATGCGGCAGCATAAGCTGATCAGCGGCTAATTAAGCGTAATCAGAAAATACGACATTTTGTTTAAAGGGGAGGAGATATCAAATGAGCGCAAATGGAGAAAGAGTTACTTTGAAAGTGTGGACGAGAGATTCTGTAAATAGCAGAGCCAGCAGGCAACTGAGGAAAAACGGTTTTGTTCCCGCTACGATCAGTATCAGGGGGCAGGATTCGATTTCAGTTAAAATAAAAAGAGATGAATTAATAAAAAACATCAAAGAGCATGGAAGGAACTATCTGTTTAATGCTGTGCTCGACGACGGAAAAGAAACACATACTGTTATTGTCAAGGATATGCAGTATTCGCCTGTTAAGAGAGAGCTTCTGGATGTTAGTTTCCAGCGTGTTTCTATGGATGAGGAGATCAAGGTAGAGCTCGATATCAGAATATCCGGCAGGGAAGAAGCTGAATCGAGAAGACTCCTGGTCATGCCGCAGATCGATAAGATCCCTGTGAAGGGCCTGCCGCAGAATATCCCTGATTATCTGGACATTGATGTGGCAAGTCTCAATGCGGATGATAAGATAACAGTCGGTGATATCCAGTATCCGGAAGGAATCACGCCGGATTGTGAGACTGACAGGCTGGTACTGGTGGTATCCGAAGCTAAAACAAGCGCGGTTGAAGAAGCAGCAGAAGAAGAGCAGGAAGAGCAGGAAAGTCAGGAAGCGAGCGAGTGATGACAAACCGCTTCCAATATCAGCGACAAACGGTCAATGCCGGCTTTTAAGCCGGCATTGTTTTTATCCGTTTTACGTAGAAGTATCTCAAAAATACTATGCTCATTGTGACAGACACGGTCTCTGCCAGCGGATATGCCCACCAGACTGCGCCGAGCCCGCCTGTAACTGACAAAATGTACGCAAGCGGCAGCAGCACCACAAGCTGGCGGGCCATCGAGATGAGCATGCCGGGCAACCCACTGCCCAGCGCCTGGAATACAGAGCCCGACATTATACAGAAACCAGCGAATATAAAGCTGATACTGATGATCCTGAAGGCAGGGATGCCGATCTCCAGCATAGTTTCCGTGGCATTGAACAACGACAGGAGCTGGGCGGGTAATATCTGGAACAATGTGAAACCCAGGAGCATCACCGAAGTCGCATAGAGCATGCTGAGTCTTATTGTCTGCAGCATCCTGCCCTTATTGCCCGCTCCATAATTGTATGAGATTATTGAGACTATGCTGGTATTGAGCCCGAAAACCGGCATGAAAATAAAATGCTCCAGCCTGAAGTAAACGCCAAAGACGGCAATTGCCGTAGGCGTAAAAGTAATCAGTATCCTGTTCAGTCCGTAAGTCATCACCGAGCCTATGGACATCATAACAGCTGTAGGAACACCGACAGCCAAGATTTTTCTGATTATTTCTGCACGGGGGCGGATCTCGCAGATCCTGATGTGGATTTCCTTGTTCAGAGAAATGTTGAATACAATGGCCAGCGCCATAGCTATGCACTGGCTGATGACAGTTGCCACAGCGGCTCCTTTAACTCCCATCGCCGGCAATCCGAACCAGCCAAAGATCAATATTGGATCCAGTATCATATTGAGTATTGCACCGGAGCATTGTGTAATCATTGATAAGAAGGTCTTCCCCGTTGACTGGAGAAGCCTTTCAAAGGTCAGCTGGCCTGCAAGGCCGAAGGAACATATGGTGACTATACTGAGATACTCTGTACCATATTCGATTATTTCCTGTATATCTGTCTGTGATGTGAAGTAGTACCGGCTGAACAGCAGTCCCAGCACTGCAAAGAGGACACTGTTGACTATGGTCAGGAATATACCTGTGTTTGCTGCCCGGTTTGCCCGCTCCTGGTTTTTTTCGCCCAGACTTCTCGAAAGCAGTGCATTTATGCCTACACCGGTGCCTGCCATCACTGCTATCATAAGATGTTGCGCCGGATAGGCCATGGAAAGCGCTGTGAGTGCATTTTCGCCGATTCGCGAGATATACATGCTGTCTACGATATTGTACAGTGCCTGCACCAGCATGGAAAGCATGACCGGGAATGACATTGTTAAGATGAGTCTGCTTACAGGCATCATGCCCATTTTGTTTTCGCCTGCCGCGACGGGGTACTGTGGCATTATTTCCACCCTCCAGGCAATTTTGTCAGCAAAACCGATTACTATTATACAACAACCTTATTGCCATGAAAAGGAAAAGAACTGCAACTGGTGCCGCCAACGGATGCAGAAGCCTTGCGTTGATGCAATATTAAAGCCTCAAGCCATGATGGGCCTGAGGCTGTGGTGCGCCCGAAGGGATTCGAACCCCTGGCCTGCGGTTTAGGAAACCGACGCTCTATCCTGCTGAGCTACGGGCGCAGATATAAAAGGATATAATGAGACAATGCCTCACTGGAAAACTGTCCGGCAGGAAAATTTCTGCAAGCAAAAACTTTCTTTAAACCGAAGCGTTTTAATTTTATACTGATTGAGGCGCATTGTCAAGCCTTATACAACATCCGGACGAACAATGGGCAAAATTACCGGCATAACGGCAGAGCAGATCTCTATCCCCTGTTAATTTCAGGCTTCTTTTTGCCGATATCTTAACTGGAATATGCTTTTGGAGGATTGTTATGATTTACGGCAGAAGGATCAGCAGGAAAAGCAGGGGAAAACAAAGTCCCTGTCATGTCAGCAGGACAGCAAAGAGGAATTTTATAAGGCTGTTTATATTCCTTTTTGTTTTGATGGTGATATTCACCCTGATACCGCGTTTTGCCGATGCTGCTCATTACTTTGTATCATATCCCCTCAGCCCGGATACCGACACGAAGGTAAAGCTCCAATGGATGTCGGTTCCAAGCGCCCGGATATACAGGATATACAGAGATGACGGCGGCGGGTCAGGTTTCACACTGATCAAGGAAATAGATGTGGATACGGAGCTGGATGCAACGTCATATACAGACGAAGGCCTTCTGCCGGAGACGACTTATATATACAAACTGGAAGCATATGATGAAAGCATGACAGAGCTGCTCCTCCAGGATGTCACCACGGTGGCTGTGACCTCAGCGATGATACGCCCGTACGGGCTGACTGCCGTGTATGACATAAATTCGAGGCAGGCAATACTTACGTGGAATTGCTCTGCGCTTGCATCAGGAAGCAGGATCCACAGGGTCGAAGGCGGTGCTTCATCGTACAGGGACACAAGCAGCTCAGACTCGACAGAGGAATTGATACTGGGTTCCGGCACTGTCAGATTCACTGTCCAGACACTGGCACTGGCAGCGGGATACGGTTTATCGGAGCCATCAGACCCTGTGACAGTCGTGCCTGTGGCGCCTCCCGTGTTGTCTGCTGAATATGTGAATCAGGATATGGTCAGGATATCGTGGGACAGAAGGACACATATCGGTATTTTTGTGTTGGAGTGTTCAAAATGGGAAGGCTCGTCCTGGGGACAATGGGAGACCATCAATACGACATTGTCTGGCAATTATACGACACATACCGTTGATGCGGGCGGTAAATACAGATACAGACTTAAGGCAAGGGAAGATAAGGGATACAGAGGCTACAGCAATATAACGGAGTATGTGAACAGCCTGGCTCCACCTGCTGACCTTACGGGACAGATAACCGACGCAGACCGCATCGACCTTTCATGGAGCAATCCGCCGGGAAACGACGGCAAGCTCCAGGTGTGGCGAAAAGCCGGAGGAAGCAGCACGTCAGGTCAGTACACTCTTGTTGCGACCCTTGACATCACTGCCGACACGTATTCCGACAGATTCACGATCGAACCCGGCGAAACATATCACTACAGGGTAAATGCCGTCGATGAAACCGGCCATTATTCGTCCTACGCTTCCATCAGCATCATTGCCAAAGCGCCTGCCGCGCCTTCTGCTCTTAGGGCGAATGTTGTTTCCGGAGCAGGTGTGACGCTTTTGTGGAACGACGGATCCAATAACGAGACAGGTTTTATCATAGAAAGATATGACGATAATCAGAAAAAGTTTGTAACCATAGGCACGGCCGCCCCGGATACTACGGAATATACTGACAGTACTGCAGTCCAGGGAAGCACTTACATTTACAGAGTGTTTGCCCATAACGGAATAGGCAGATCCGCCCCATCCAATGAGGTGACTATAACCGCCTGGGATACTGCAGCTCCGGCATCGCTCACAGTAACGCCGGTCTCATCGACGCGGCTGGATCTGACCTGGAGCTATACCGGAACAGAAAATTACAATACTATCATAGAGCGCAAGAAAGGCGCTGACGGCACATGGACGCCTATATTCACCACGGCGGCCGGTGTTCTGAAATACAGTGACACCGGACTGGAACCCGGCACCAGATACTTTTACAGGGTAAGAAAGTCGCTCGGGACGGGCGTCTCCGGTGAACCGTTCCCCGACGAAGCCGGCACGGGAGCATATACGATGCTTCCCACTCCGACACTCACATGCAGGCCTTCATCGGATAACTCCATCCATATCAGCTGGTCTGGTGTAAGTGGTGCGGATGTGGTGATCGAAAGAAAGATGGCCAACGGAAGCTTCAGTCCGATCATGACAGCCGGACCATCCATGCAGGGCTGGTACGACAGCACAGGTCTAGTGCCCGGAGCCTTTTACACATACAGGATAATGGCCAGGACGTCCGTCAACAAATCCCTGTATTCAAAAGAAATCACAGTGCACAATTATTATCTTGAAGCACCGACTGCACTGTCCATATCCATAAAACAGAATTCTGAAATCGAGCTGAGATGGTATGACAATTCGACAGATGAAGCAGGATTCGAGATATGGAGATATACTCATGGAGGCGGGCAGTATGTGCTGTATGCCACTGTAGACAAAAACGTCACCACTTTCACTGATACGAAAGTGGACAAGGGGGTCCAGTACAGCTACAAAGTACGGGCCTATACACAGGGAGGCAGCACATACTCTGAGTATTCCAATGTGGCATCTATCGGTATAGGGCTCATAAATCCGCCTGCAAACCTTCAGTTCGATTATATATCTGAATATCAGGTAATGCTTCGCTGGACAGACACTTCAGATAATGAACACGGCTTTATCGTAGAGCAGAAAATCGGCGATGACGGAGCCTGGTATCAGATCGCATGGGTGTCTGCCAATAAAACCGCCTACGTGGTATCGAATCTGAACAAGTATACGCAATACTATTTCAGGGTCAGAGCATACAACTATTCGGGAAACGTGGATTCGGTCAGCGAAGAGATCCTCGTGTCCACATCCATACCGGCAACACCGACTGATCTGAAGGCCATGACCATATCCGCTTCTCAGATCAGACTGACATGGAAGGACAATTCGGATTCCGAAAGAGGCTTCCGGATCCTGCGCAGCCTTTACAGTGACCGGTACTTCTACCCGGTGGCCATAGTGGCAGGTGACACCACCGTATATAATGACAGCGGCCTGAATGCGGGAACACGATATTACTACAAGGTCGAGGCATATAATGACGTGGGAAGTTCTGCAAGCGATGCGGTTGAAGCCAGGACCAATACCAGGGTGTTCTTTACAGACACAGGCAGCGTACCATGGGCTGAGGATGCCATCGAAAACCTGGCAGGGCTCGGAATAATCAAAGGTGTGACCGATACGCTCTTCATGCCCGGCAACACCATAACCAAAGCCGAGTTTGCTGCAATGACTGTAAGGGCGTTCAAACTGGAAACAGCACCTGTCGGCAGTCTCGCAGATGTGAGGTACGACAAATGGTATTACAGGGAAGTGATGATAGCTGAAAACTTCGGCATAATATCCGGGGATGCCGCCAACAGATTCTATCCTGAAACACCGATAACAAGAGAAGAGATAGCGGTGATGGTATTTAAGGCACTCCAGGCATCGGGCCGGAAATTCAATGTGCACGACAATACTGTCCTTGAGAAGTTCATCGACAAGCACAATATATCGCCCCATGCAGTATCAAGCATGGCCGTACTTGCCGGCGAAGGCATTATGGAAGGACTGCAGGGGAACACGATAGGACCAAAGTATCCTGCAACCAGGGCACAGGCGGCTGTGTTCATTTACAGAGCACTTACCAGGAGTGAACCAGGCGATGAAGAAGCCTTCTGACAAAGGGCAGCCTGCCGTGAACTCAATGACAGGTTTCAAAAAGCTGCAGTCCAAAAGGCTGCAGCTTTCGCATCTGATGGTATTGTCCGGGAGTGTCAGAGTGAATATTGCTTCTTTATTTTTTCCGCATATATGTAATAGTCCCTGTTAGCCAGACAGGCAGCAGCCTCCCTGTCAAGGACCACCATAACTCCGCCGGGATGGAGTTGTATGGCTGAAGCGGTGATCTGCGAAGTGACAGGTCCCTCGATAGCCTTTGCTATAACGTCGGCTTTTTTCTTTCCACTGGCGATCATCATGATATTCCTTGCTTCAAGTATCGTACCGACTCCCATCGTAATCGCGAAATGCGGCATTTGATCTCTGGCTATGCCGGCATTCTTGTAGAAAGACTCATAATTGTCGTCGAGGGTCTCCTTTGCCAATGCCTGGATCCTGGTCCTGGACGCCAGCGATGATCCCGGCTCATTGAATGCCCAGTGGCCATCCCTGCCTATACCGAGCAACTGGAGATCTATGCCGCCGACTCTCTTTATCTCATCCTCATACCAGGCACAGTATTTTTCCGGATCCTTTGTCCTGCCATCGGGGACATGGACATTCTCCTCTTTGATATTGATATGCTTCAACAGCTCTTCATACATGAATCTTGCGTAGCTTTGATCCTGGTTGTAGGGTATTTCAAGATCGATCCCAATACCAAAATATTCGTCAAGGTTGAATGTCCTGACTTCAGAAAAATCCAACCCCTCTTCTTTGTGCATCCTGACCAGTTCCCTGTAAGTGCCCAGTGGTGTGCTTCCTGTAGCCAACCCGAGCACGCAGTCCGGCTTTTTCCTGATGAATTCGGCAATTTTGCCCGCCGCATATTTACTCATTTCCTCATAGCTGTCTCTGATAATGATATCCACATTCCGGCCCCCTTTCAACCTCGGTCCTGATCTGTACCCGACAGTCATGTTATACGTCTGCCACTTTAATAATAGTTTTTTGCATCTTAATGTGTCAAGAATAAAGTATTGACAGCAGAAACGACAAACGGTACTGAAATGCCCGGGATATATACTGGTAATACTGCCTGTCAAAGGGTATAATGTTATGGAAAGCAAAGGGGCAGACGGCCATACACCCGATGGTGCGCAAGTCCCCTGATCAGGAGAGGAGTGGCTTTGTGACAGGTAAAAAATTACCCGCAAGGGACGAGATCGATGCCAGGTATAAATGGAGGCTCGAAGATATATACGCAAGCGATGATAAATGGGAAGAGGATTTCGCAAAAGTACAGCAGATGTCAGGCAAGATAGCCACCTTTAAAGGCAGGCTCGCTGAAAGCATGGAGATGCTGCTGGAGTGTTTGAGACTCAGCGATGAAATGCAGGCTTTGGCTGATAAGGTTTTTGCATATGCCAGGATGAGGCGGGATGAAAACAATGCCGAACCGAAATATCAGTCGCTGACTGACAGGGCTGTGATGCTTCTGACCGAAGTAAGCGCTTCGACATCTTTTATCGATCCGGAAATCATATCTATAGATGAGGATTTGCTGAAAAAGAGCATCGGGGAGATGGAAGGACTCTCCTTATATAAGCACTGGATCTATGACATACTGAGACAAAAGAGGCATTACCTTTCAGACAGGGAGGAGAGGTTGCTGGCCCTGGCGGATGAAGTCATGGATGCACCCTCCGATATATTCTCCATGTTCAATGATGCCGACATCAGGTTCGGTACCATCAAAGATGAAAACGGAGATGAGGTCGAGGTAACAAAGGGCCGGTATATAAAATTTCTGGAGTCAAAGGACAGGCGGGTAAGGAAGGATGCGTTCCACACGCTTTACAGCTCATACAAGGCCATGAGGAATACTCTGAGCTCATCCCTCAGCAGCAACATCAAAAGGAACAAATTTTATGCCGGTGTCAGAAGCTATGAGTCAAGTCTGCACGCATCTCTGGATAAAGATAATGTACCTGTGGAGGTCTATGACAATCTGATCGATACGGTAAACAAGAATCTCCCGCTTATGCACAGGTATGTGAGACTCCGGAAGAAAGCTCTGAAACTGGACGAACTGCACATGTATGATCTCTACGTGCCCATTGTTGAGCAGCCGTCCAGGCAGATCAGCTATGAAGAAGCACTTGAAACGGTCAAAAACGGGCTGGCGGCACTGGGATGCAGTTATATTGAGGATCTGACAAAGGCGTTCAACTCCGGATGGATAGATGTATATGAAAACCAGGGCAAGACCAGCGGCGCATATTCATGGGGGCCATACCTGACCCATCCATATGTACTGCTGAACTATCAGGGTACCATAAACGATGTCTTCACGCTGGCACACGAGATGGGCCATGCTCTGCACTCGTATTATACGAATAAGACCCAGCCGTATGTTTATTCTGATTACAAGATCTTCGTCGCAGAAGTGGCTTCTACGGTCAATGAATCGCTTTTGATGGACTATCTGCTCTCTGTGACCACGGACAGCAATGAACGGGCTTATCTGCTGAATCACTGGCTGGAGCAGTTCCGTGGGACGCTCTTCCGGCAGACGATGTTTGCAGAGTTTGAAAAGATAACCCATGAAATGATCGAAAAAGGTGAGGCGCTCAATGCCGATGAATACTGCAGGATATACCGCGGGCTCAACGAGAAATATTTCGGCCCTGAGGTGGTTATAGACGATGACATCGATATGGAATGGGCGCGCATACCGCACTTCTACAGAAGCTTCTATGTTTACAAGTACGCCACCGGTATCTCTGCCGCAGTATCGCTTTCGAGACAGATACTGGACGATGGCGTGCCGGCCATAGACCGTTATCTTGAGCTGCTGAAGAGCGGCGGGTCAGATTATCCGCTGGAGCTTCTGAAAAAGGCGGGTGTCGATCTGACGGTACCCAGGCCGATCGAGGATGCATTGAAGACATTTGAAAAAGTGCTGGATGAACTTGAGAAAATGGTCGTATAAGCGGGAATTGCTCAAATCATGAGAATCCCGGGAAAGAAAGGCGGTTGACAATGACGGATCCAAGAATAGAAACACTGGCAAAGAATCTGGTCAATTATTCATGCGGTGTCAGACCCGGTGAAAAAGTCCTGATAGAGACGAAGGGCTATGAGCTGCCGCTGACGAAGGCCCTTGTAAGGGAGGTCTATATGGCAGGGGGTCTGCCCTTTGTCACAATAAAGAACGACGAAATACTGCGTGCTCTGCTTATCGGCTGCAGCGAGGAGCAGATCAGGCTCATGGCGCGGTTCGAGCTTGACAGGATGAAGGAGATGGACGCGTATATAGGAGTCAGATATGCGGACAATGCCAGCGAACTCGGCGATGTCCCCGAAGATAAAATGAAGCTCTACAGCACCCTTTTCAACAAGCCGGTGCATTCGGAGCAGCGGGTGGAGCATACGAAATGGGTGGTCCTGAGGTATCCGAACAGTGCCATGGCGCAGATGGCTGAAATGTCCACAGAGGCATTCGAGGATTTCTATTTCAAAGTATGCAACCTGGATTATGCGAAAATGTCCAGGGCCATGGACGGGCTCATTGAACTTATGAACAGGACTGACCGGGTCAGGATCACAGGCGAAGGCACCGACTTGTCATTCTCCATCAGCGGACTTCCTGCCATCAAATGCGATGGCCACAGGAACATACCTGACGGTGAGGTTTTCACGGCTCCGGTGAGAGATTCAGTCAATGGGAGGATCACATTCAATACACCTTCAAAGTATCAGGGCTTCACGTATGAAAATGTGACGCTGGAATTCAGGGACGGCAGGATAGTGAATGCATCAGCAAACGATACTGAAAGGATCAATAAATTACTGGATACCGATGAAGGGGCCAGGTACGTGGGTGAATTTGCTTTGGGCTTCAATCCCTATATTGAAAAACCGATGAAGGATACTCTGTTTGATGAAAAAATAAAGGGCAGCTTCCATTTCACTCCCGGCAGCTGCTATGATGAATGCAGCAACGGCAACAAATCTGCGATCCATTGGGATCTGGTATGTATACAGCGGCCGGAATATGGCGGCGGGGAGATATGGTTCGATGACGTGCTGGTAAGAAAGGACGGAGTTTTCGTATTGAAGGAGCTGGAGCCGCTCAACCCGGAAAAACTGATCTAGCGAAATGCAGGGGGTCGATGACGGACAGGTAATGGTTTGAAGCGGCCGGTCGATGCAGTGAGGAACAGTGCGCTGCAGATGGGCGAAGAACCGTTCCTGTTCAGTGGGGCTTATGGAAAACTGGATGATCGGTACAAGGTTCATAATACTGCTGTACTGCGTATTGCGATACTTCCGGGGCAGTATGGAAAACACTGCGCTTGTGGTATTGTTCATGCTTTTATACATTTCCGCGGTCACTTCTGCCTACCTGTTCAGGAGGAGCTCACTTAAAACGCTGTTTCGAATATTGGCTGCAGGTGTTCTTGCGGCCTCATCTGTTTTTGCATCCGAACTGTTTCTGCTTTTGATGTCTGCAGAGATCTATGAGCTTGTCTCCGGTTTTACATACGACTGGAAAGCACTGCCGGTCTTTGCCGCTATACCGGCATTTTTCAACACTGACTCCGGTGTGATACTGGAATATATATTGATCAGTTTGTTGTCACTGGTGGTTTTCCTGCTGGCCAAAAGGCACTTCGATGTGGTCGGAAGTCTCCAGAGGGCCAACGATGAGCTCAGGGACAGGATAGACCATCTGTCAGTAAGACTGAACGCCGGCAGTGAATACGAAACCCAGCTGCGCTATCTGTCACAGATCGAGGAAAGGAACAGTCTGGCGCAGAAGATCCACGATGAAGTGGGGCATACTCTTGCAGGCAGCATCATACAACTGGAGGCAGTAGGGCTGATCATGGAAAAGGACACTGCAAGAGCAGGTGAAATGGTGAGAAGTGTGACTGAAAACCTGAAGAATGGCATGGAGAGCATACGGTCCACATTAAGAGCGATAAAGCCCGCGCCGGAGCAATTGGGGATAAACAGGCTGAGGCTGATCCTCGAGGAATTCGAACTGAATAATAAGCTGGAAACAGACCTTTCGTACGAAGGCAGGCTTGATGTCATAACCCATATGCAGTGGAGTATTTTGGCTGACAATATGAGAGAAGCCCTCACCAACTCGCTGAAGCATTCCTCAGCCACGGTCATCAAAGTGAAGATAGAAGTCATGAGCAAACTCGTAAAGATGGAGGTCAGGGACAATGGGAAGGGCGAAGCAGCCGTGAAAAAAGGGATGGGACTCTCCGGTATGGAGGAGAGGGCCGGAGCAGCGGGCGGCAAGCTGATCATCGATGGCTCTGACGGGTTTTCAGTGATAACGCTGCTGCCTGTGGAAACCGACGATGACAGGCGGGCAGCAATGGTTCAGTCAGGAGGCAGCAATGCAGATAAGAGTGTTGATAGCTGATGATGATGCGTTGATCAGGGAAGGTTTGAAAATAATCCTTCAGACTGATGACCGCTTTGAAGTGGCAGACTGTGTCGACAACGGTCTGAAGGCGGTGGAATACTGCAGCAGGCACCAGGTGGATGTCGCGCTGCTGGATGTCAGGATGCCGGTGATGGACGGCCTTGAAGCCGCCCGGCAGATCTCATC
>DGEE01000101.1:0-1258 GCA_002385815.1 Hungateiclostridiaceae bacterium UBA3934 | reverse complement strand
TGCTCAAAAGCAGCCCTCCGGCAAGGATAATGGATGCCATCACCATCGTACACGATGGAGGCACTGTCATGCAGGATGTAGCCATGGACATAATAAAGGGCGAATTGTCCTCAGGCGGAAAATGCGGTATACCTGACGGTCTTCTGACTGAACGGGAGAAGGAGATCGCCGCTCTGGTGGCAAAAGGGTTTTCCAACAGGGACATAGCAGCCAGGTTGTACATGTCTGAAGGTACCGTCAAAAATTATATATCTGCCATCCTCGGAAAAACAGGGCTTGAGCATCGGACCCAGCTGGCCATATATTATCTGACTGGAAAAAAGGAGCCGGGAGGTTTCTGAGTCATATCTCTACCCGGCAATATTTCCATCCGAATTACAAACAGACGAACAGCACAATAGTCTTTTTTCACGGGAGGGCACATTACTTTTGTCATATAAACCTGTGACCTTTAGTACTAACGCGAGGTCGCAGGTTTTTCTATAATGTAACTGTAATCGAACAAATGGCGGGACAGATGCCGCGATGGAGGTGTGAGGATGACCATTGTAAAGATGGATCAGGTAACTAAAAAATTCGGAGATGTCACAGCAGTTGACAGGGTGTCGCTGGAAATCAGAGAAGGTGAGATTTTCGGGCTGCTGGGCCCCAATGGTGCAGGTAAAAGCACCGCTATCAACATGATAACGGGACTTCTCACGATAGATAAGGGCAGCATCAGCATACTGGGAAGCGATGTCAGGAGGGATAAGATGACAGCTAAGTCCTATGTGGGCATCGTCCCTCAGGACATAGCGATCTATGAAGATCTGACCAGCCTGGAAAATGTTAAGTTTTTTGCCAGCCTGTACGGACTAGGGGGGAAGGAGCTTGAAGCTGCTGCGCTGGAGGCTTTGGAATTCACAGGCCTTTCTGAAAAGAAAAAGGAGTTCCCTAAGAGCTTTTCCGGGGGAATGAAAAGGAGGCTCAACATAGCCTGTGCCATTGCCCACAAACCCAGGCTCATCATAATGGATGAACCTACCGTCGGCATCGATCCGCAGTCCAGAAACCATATACTGCAGTCAGTGAAGCAGCTCAACAAACAGGGCAGCACGATCATCTATACCAGTCATTACATGGAAGAGGTCGAGGAGATATGCACCCGTATTGCCATCATGGACCATGGAAAGGTAATAGCCCTTGGCACCTGTCGGGAGCTGGAGAACATGGTAAACGACAAAGATGTGGTCGTGGTGACAGTAAGTGATCCTGTTTC
>DGEE01000034.1:16142-16675 GCA_002385815.1 Hungateiclostridiaceae bacterium UBA3934 | reverse complement strand
GAGATCCACCCTCTCCTCTTCGTCGGCGGCGTCAGATGTGTATAAGAGACAGCTCCTGTCCCAGTCCCTTACCGAATGTCCTGGTCCCGACAAGTATGCCCCTCCCGTGGTCCCTGACGGACCCCGCCAGTATTTCGGATGCACTTGCACTGTTGCTGTTTATTAGAATAGCCAGGGGCAAATCAACATACGCCTTGTCGGAATACCTGTATTCCTTCCTGCCGTCCCTGTCCTCGGTATAAACTATGGTGCCGGCAGGAAGCAGGCTGTCGGCTATTTCCACCACCTGTTCAAAAGACCCGCCGGGATTGTCCCTCAGATCGATTATGAGCCCTTCTATGCCATTTTTGAGCATATTGCTGAGGTCATTCCTGAAATACCTGGCTATTTCACTGTCGAACATGGCTATTTTTATGTACCCGATATTGCCACTGAGTATCTCACTTTTTATATTCGATGCCCTGATGCGTTTACGCTTTATATTGAACTGGACATATCTGTCTTCAGAAGGCCTGTATACCGTGATGTTCACA
>DGEE01000034.1:10885-15845 GCA_002385815.1 Hungateiclostridiaceae bacterium UBA3934 | reverse complement strand
TCCATCGCCGGAGAACCCTTTGCCGGCTCAATGACGGTCAGCAGGCCATCATCATCCACATTGACAGTGACCCCGATGCCCACATAGCTGCCCCTGGACTTCTCAAGGAATGCCTCCATCTGCTTTTTGTCAAAGTACACTGTATATGGATCGCCGAGCGATTCCGCCAGACCGTATATAGCCCCCTCCAGCATTTTGTTCACATCGACCTTCTGATAGAAGTCCTTTTTGAGGATACCCATGACCCGATTGAACTTGACAACATTTTCGTAGTCCACCGTTTCCGCGTCAAGAATTATCTCGTATCTGTTCTGCGCCGTATGGACAGAATAAAAGACGATTGCGGCCGCACTTACTGCAACTATCAGTGTCACGGCGACGATCGCCGCAACCTGCTGTATCGAAAAAAGCCTGCGCATATTAAACACTCCTTAGCTGGTATGCGGATAGTTTGCCTGTTCACCCGAAAGATGATTCCATATATCTTTATGCGGCCGCTGAAATAAATAAACCCGGTTTTTCAACCGGGTTTGATTGCTTGTTGGATTTTCTGATTTGCTTTCGCTATTCTTATTTGCTCAGGTAGCCTTTCATGGGATCCTTCGGCTCACCGTTGACCCTGACTTCAAAGTGCAGGTGGTTCCCTGTGGACAATCCGGTACTTCCGACCTTTGCTATGGTCTGTCCGGATTTTACTTTGTCCCCTACCTTGACGAGCAACTTGCTGGCATGTGCATACAGGGTGGTGATCCCGCCACCGTGGTCGATGACCACCATATTGCCATATCCGTTTTTATCGTAGTGCGCCATTATGACAGTACCACTGTTTGCTGCAACTATGGATGCACCTTTGTCCGCGCCTATGTCGACACCGGTATGCATCTTGTTTTTCCTGAGAATCGGATGCTTCCTCATCCCGAATGATGATGTTATCCTGTAGGAGCTTGGTACCGGCCAGGTCATGGACCCGCCGACGTACTTCTGCTTGGTCATGAGGGTCTTGATCTTGCTTTCCAGCCTTTTTGACTCCTCCAGCTGTTTGTCTATCTCTTTTTCAAGCTGTTGTATCTCTTTCTTGCTTCTTGAAATCTCACCTTCGACCCTTGCCCTGGAAGTCTTTATCTGCTGCAGACGCTCCTCTCTTTCTCCCAGCTTCTGCTCCAGGATCTCCTTGGCCTGCTCCTGCATCTGCTTCTTGAGCTCTACGTCCAGCCTTGCCTCCTCAAGCTGCTGCATGAGCTTGTTGTCATTTTCGGATATAACCTGCATATAATGCAATCTTTCATAGAACTCGACAACGCTCCCTGATGAGAGGAGTGTATCCAGCATCGTCGTTTCAGAATTTTTATACATGACCTGAAGACGGGTCTTCACCAGTTCGTTCATCTGGTTGTAGTCCGCTGTAGCTTGTGCCAGTGCAAGCTCAGTTTGTCTCAGGTGCTCCTTTGCTTCGGCTATCTGCTTCTCCAGTTCTTCGATGGCATTTGCTTCTTCGTTCTGCTGTTTTGTCAGCTCTTGCTGTTCTTTTTCGAGCCGTGTTTTTTCTTTCAACTCTGCCTGCTGCTTTTTCTTAAGATCAGCTATCCGGTTGTCCGTCGATGCTTTTTTGTTCTTCGCATCGCTCAGTTCATCAGCCATTACCGGAAGCACAGAAGAAAACGTGATTGCGATTAGCAGGATCGCTAACGTAAATCTCTTCTTTCTCACTTATCTTATCCTCCATGTATTGGTTTAGCAGTCAGTTCTATTATTCCAGCGTCCCCCGGACCATGCCGCCGATCCATCCGGTGCTTCGGGGCAACGCTTTGCTTCTTTTGTGAGCTGTCACACCTTCAGATGCCTGCGCATCGAAATAAAACTTCCCATTGCTCCTACAACGACAGCTATTATCGCATAGGATACTGCAAGCCTGAGCCAGACATCCTCGATATTCAGCAAACTGAGGAGGTTCGTGCTCGCAAAAAACGTATCCTGCGAAAATCTGTCCGCCACAACCTTGTATCCGTAAGCTGACAGAATAAATGCCAAAATCGCCCCGGTAATACTAATTATAACACCTTCCACGACGAAAGGCCAGCGTATAAACCAATCTGTGGCGCCTATATATTTCATTATACCTATTTCTCTGCGTCTTGCAAATACTGTTAATTTTATCGTGTTGGCAATAATGAAAACCGAAACCACCAAAAAGATGATTATCATAAGGCTGCTCCCGAGGCTGAACCAATGGGATGCTCTCGTGATCATCTCCACGGTGTCCTGCGAATAGCTCACCTTCTCTATACCTGTCACCTTTTCCAGGTCTTTCACCACTTCATTGCTGTTGCTCACATCCTTCAGCCTGATTACGAAGGAAACAGGAAATATGTCCGCTCCGTATCCGTCCAGTATGGCTGCGTCCTTGCCCAGCTTCTCGCGCATTCTCTCCAGTGCCTGTTTCTTGTCTACCTTCTCATATGAGAGGATCCTGTCATCGCCTCTGATGACATCCTCCACCCGGCTTATCTGCGTCCCGTCCAGTTGCTCATAGCAGAAAGCCTGGAGCTGCGGCTGTTCTTTCCAGATGCTGATATTGTGCTGCATATTGAGGGATATGAGCACAAATATCCCGAACACGATAAGCGATGCGACCACTATGAGGACCGAAGCCAGCGACATAAGTTTGTTTCTATATGAATTTGCGAATCCTTCCTTAAAATAATATCGGATTGTTCTTATCTTCATCCCTGTAAAGTCCTTTCTCCTGATCCCTTACGATCAAACCCTTGCTGATGGAAACGACACGCTTTTTCATCTCATCAACAATGGATTTCTCGTGTGTTGCAACAATAACGGTTGTCCCCCTGTGGTTGATCTCGCTGAGCAGCTTCATTATTTCCCAGGATGTCTCCGGATCAAGGTTGCCTGTCGGCTCGTCAGCTATCAGCAGAGCAGGATTGTTGACCAGAGCCCTGGCCAGTGCGACCCTCTGCTGCTCTCCTCCTGAAAGCTGGTTCGGGTACATATTCGCTTTTCTGCTCAATCCGACAAGCGCCAGTGCCATCGGCACCTGCCTTCTTATTTCCTTAGGCAGCGCTTCTGTTATTATCATCGCGAATGCAACATTTTCGTAAACCGTCTTGTTCGGGAGAAGTCTGAAATCCTGGAACACGACCCCAAGACTCCTTCTGAGGAATGGTATCTCCTGCCTCGTCATGGATGTGACATCGTAGCCATTTACATATACTTCGCCCTCAGTGGCATCCTCTTCCTTCAGAAGAAGCTTTACGAGAGTGGACTTGCCCGACCCGCTCGGACCAACCAGGAAAACAAACTCGCCCTTATCCAGTTTGAGATTTACATCCCTCAACGCAACCGTACCATTAGGGTACGTCTTTGATACACCCCTAAGCTCAACCAATCGCTACACCTCATGATATCTGCAGACGGCACGCACTTCCGTGCTATGCCGTCGAAACATTCTATTTATTATGTTAATTCATTCTACAATAGTTGTCGAAATTCCTGCTTTTCAGTCAGGTACATTTTTCAACCACAGAGAGTTCCTGCCGCAGGGGAGAGTATCCTGAAGCTTTTCCGGGAACGCACCCATTGCTCTGTACTTCCTGCGGAGAAGTATCCCCCTGCCCTGGGCCATCTCAGCCCTGCACGTTTTCTGCCTTGTCCAGATACTTCTTGACCAGCAGCGATACCTTGAAGATAATGGCATCGTCGAATTTTCTCAGGTCGAGACCCGTAGTCTTCTGGATCTTGTCCAGCCTGTAGACCAGCGTATTCCTGTGCACATAAAGCTGTCTGGATGTCTCACTGACATTCAGGTTGTTTTCAAAAAACTTCTGGATCGTAAGCAGTGTTTCCTGATCCAGCGATTCCAGTGAACCCTTTTTGAACACTTCCTTCAGAAACAACCTGCACATCGTCGTAGGAAGCTGATAGATCAGTCTGCCGATACCCAGGTTGTTGTAATTCAGGATCGACTTGTCACTGTCAAAGATGCTGCCTATCTGCAGAGCCGTCTGCGCCTCTTTGAAGGAACGCCCTATTTCCCTGATGTTCTCTGCGATGGTGCCTATCCCTATGTGGGCTTTGACCATTAGCTCCGTGTTCAGCGTGTCGATGATAGCTTTTGCCGTTCTGTCAACTTCCCCGAAGTCATCTGCATCCTTCAGCTCTTTTATAAGCACCAGAGTCTCTTCATCCAGCGCTATCACGAAGTCCTTCTGCTTTTTCGGAAAAAGTCCCAGCACCACCTCGTGCGGATGTACGTCTTTTACTTTATCGGTCTTTATCAGAAAAACCAGTCTGGGGACATTGAACGGAATATGCAGTTCCTTGGCTTTTATCTGGATGTCGCCCGGCAGGATATTGTCAGTTATTACATTCTTGAAGAAATTTCCCTTGTCGAATTTGTCTTCGTGATAGGTCTTCAGGTTTGACACATTTATGGCAAACATTGTCAGCAGTGCTTTGCCCTGCTCTTCTGCGACATCAGTATAAACTATGAATTCCAGCCTGTTTCTGATATATATCTTCCGGAACAGCCATCCGCGGATACCGATATCCGTTCTGTTGTCATCAATGACTTCATCGATCAGCGGGTGTGTGGTGCCAGTGAGCTGTTCATCCGTGCAACCCAGTATCAGACCCGTGTCGTCCATTATGCCGAAATTGCCGTCGACACATTCCCGTATTTGATTTATGAGATTCTGAAACAGCCGCACTTCCATCCCTCCTGCTGTCTTTTCAGGCCTTCCTGATACCCCTGCGGCCAAAGCCGATGGATCATCACAAAGGCTTTGCCGATCATCCCGCCGGTCAGGCAAATGCCGCCCCGGATCCGGTTCAAATGCGCCGGACCGGCCGACCGAAGTTATCGGACAAATCATCATCAGGGTTAATTATACTACATTGGACAAAGATATGGAACAGCGGATTTTATCCGATGCTATACGCCAAAAAA
>DGEE01000034.1:0-10607 GCA_002385815.1 Hungateiclostridiaceae bacterium UBA3934 | reverse complement strand
CCTGTTGGGATCGATAGCCACCTTGATGACGTCTCCGGATCTTGTCTTTGTCCTGGGGTTGACCCTTGCAGTACAGCTCACATCACCGATGAATATATGCAGCAATGTCTCAGATCCGAGCATCTCGACGACTTCGACATTGGCAGTAACTATGCTGTCAGGCATAGCCTGCAGGAACTGCTCTTCATCGTGTATGCTCTCAGGCCTGATGCCCATTACGACTTCTCTTCCGATATAGTCGCTGTTTTCGAGCTTCTTTGCCTTTGATTCCGGCAGCTTGACCTCGTTCTCACCGAACTTCAGGTATATGTCGTCGCCGCGCTTGTCAATGACAGCATTGATGAAGTTCATCTGCGGGCTGCCGATGAAGCCTGCAACGAACATGTTGACCGGCCTGTCATAAAGTGCTGTAGGCGTATCGACCTGCTGGATGAAGCCGTCCTTCATAACGACGATCCTGGTACCCATGGTCATGGCCTCAGTCTGGTCATGTGTAACGTAGATGAACGTAGTATTGAGTTTCTGATGCAGCTTTGTGATCTCGAGTCTCATCTGTACCCTCAGCTTGGCATCGAGGTTGGAGAGAGGCTCGTCCATGAGGAACACCTTCGGGTCACGGACTATAGCACGACCGAGAGCAACCCTCTGTCTCTGTCCGCCTGAGAGAGCCTTCGGTTTTCTGTCGAGCAGGTGCTCGATCTCAAGGATTTTTGCTGCTTCATGTACTCTCTTTTTTATCTCGTCCTTCGGGGTCTTTCTGAGCTTAAGGCCGAATGCCATGTTGTCGAATACGGTCATATGCGGATACAAAGCATAGTTCTGGAAAACCATCGCAATGTCTCTGTCTTTGGGCTGCACGTCGTTGACGAGCCTGTCGCCGATGTAGATCTCGCCTTCTGTAATCTCTTCGAGACCTGCCACCATTCTGAGGGTAGTAGTCTTTCCACAGCCAGACGGTCCGACAAGTATGATGAACTCCTTATCCTCGATATCAAGGTTGAAGTCACTTACAGCCGTAACACCGCCTTCGAATCTTTTGTACACGTTTTTAAGCTTTACACTTGCCATTTTTTCCCCTCCCAAATTCTAATAAGCATAGAAACTTAGTTATACTATAACATGCCAGTTAATTTCTAACTAGTACACTTTTTAACAAATTTAAAAAAACCTATTTAGTTACTTTGCATAATGAGACGACAACAGGATATTGAATTTTTATTCAGCTTAATGTATAATTATTACTCGATTTATATGCTATCATTAACCTGTGGCATTTATATATGACAGATATACTGGTACTTATAACAGATCAGCAGGCATGATGAGCCGGCAAAATGACAGAGCGGAGTGTGAATGATTATGGTTTATAAAGTATTCGTGGACGGCCAGGAAGGCACTACCGGACTGCAGATCAACGAACGCCTGCAGGGGAGAAACGACATTGAACTGCTGAAAATTGCACCTGAAAAAAGAAAAGATATAAATGAAAGGAAAAAATTCATCAATGAGGCTGACATAGTTTTTTTATGCCTGCCCGATGATGCGGCAAGGGAATCTGTATCACTTGTCGCGAATGAGAGCACGCGTATCATAGATGCAAGTACAGCCCACAGGACTGACGATTCATGGGCATATGGCTTCCCTGAGCTCAGCAGCGCGCACAGGGAAAAGATCGCAGGCTCTTCAAGGGTCTCAGTGCCCGGCTGCTATGCGACAGGCTTCATCGCCCTGATGTATCCGCTGGTCAGAGCAGGCATAGTACCGGCGGATTACCCTGTGACCTGCCATGCCGTATCTGGTTACAGCGGCGGCGGCAAGAAACGGATAGCGGAGTATGCAGAAGCGGCTTCCACGGATGAGGCGATCAAGAGCCCCAGGTTTTATGCCCTGTCTCTCAGGCATAAACATCTCCCGGAAATGCAGAAGATCACGGGCCTCAGCCATACGCCCCTTTTCACGCCGATCATTGGGTACAACTACAGGGGCATGACAGTGGCCGTGCCGCTCTATCCCAGGCTGCTGCCAGGAAAAAACAGCGCAGAGTCGATCTGTGATTACCTTTATTCATATTATAAGGGACAGCATTTCATAAAGGTATTTCCATATGGCTCGGAAGGCGCCATTACCGATGGCTTCCTGAGTGCTGTCGGCTGTAACGGCACAAACATGCTGGAAATCAGTGTTACAGGCAACGAAGAGCACGTTTTGCTGACAGCGAGGCTGGATAATCTGGGCAAGGGTGCATCAGGCGCAGCAGTCCAATGTATGAACATAATGATGGGTATTGATGAAAGGACCGGACTGGAATAAAATTAAAGAAGCTGTAAGTTAAGCGCAAGTGTTGGAAAATATGGAGGTAAAAGCTTTGGATTCAAAAATGGAACCTATCATCAAAAAGGCTGAAATACTCATAGAGGCATTGCCATATATGCAAAAACTGCATGGCAAGACCGTGGTGATAAAATACGGCGGCAATGCCATGATCAGCGACGAACTGAAAAACTCAGTGATGGAGGACATCACGCTGCTTAAATACATCGGTCTCAATCCCGTGGTAGTTCACGGCGGCGGCCCGGATATAAGCAACATGCTGGAGCGTCTCGATATAAAGAGCGAGTTCATCAATGGCCTCAGGGTCACCGACATGCAGACCATGGAAGCAGCACAGATGGTCCTGGTGGGCAAGACAAACAAAGAGATCGTATCTCTCATCAATCAGAAGGGCGGGAAGGCAATAGGCCTCTGCGGCATAGACGGGAACCTGCTGGAATGTGAACAGTATAAAACTGTCGTCGATGGAGTCGAAACAGATATCGGACTTGTGGGCAAGATCACCAAAGTCAATTCCAAGGTCCTTGATATCATAGCAAAGGATGAATACATACCGGTCATAGCCCCCATCGGCATAGGCAGCGACGGCCGCAGCTATAATATTAATGCCGACACGGTAGCCGGCGAGATCGCCGCAGCACTAAAGGCCGAAAAGCTGATGCTTCTCACTGATGTCGAAGGAGTCAGGAAGTCAAAGGACAGCTCGGAAGTCTACTACGCTCTTACTGCTGCCGAGGTGCACAGGCTGATAGAGGAAAATGTCATAAACGGCGGTATGATACCAAAGGTGCTCGGCTGTCTGGATGCACTGGAAAGAGGAGTCGGCAGGACCCATATAATAGACGGAAGGATACCGCACTGCATTCTGCTGGAGATATTCACCAACCAGGGCATAGGCACCATGATAATGAAGGAAAAGGTGCTTTACTACGAAAATGAAAAGCTGTAAAACACGATCGGAACTGCAAAATCAGAACTTCAAAAAGCGGACGGATTGCCGCCGGTTCCGGCATTTCAGGAAATGTTCTCTCAGGATGAACATTTCTTTATTTTATTGTTGCATTATTATGCATAGAGTTGTATAATTATGAATAATATACTGAGAAAGCTTTTTCCACGGCTAAAGGAGATGAACTTATGGACCTTCGCGAAATAATGGAAATGGACAGCAAATATTACATGAATACATTCGGACCGCGCACGCCAGTATGCTTTGAATACGGCAAGGGCATCCATCTTTACGGCAGCGACGGCCGCAGATATTGCGACATGCTGGGCGGCATTGCTGTGAACGTACTGGGCCACGGTCATCCGGCACTTGTTGATGCCATATCTTCACAGGCGCAGAAGCTCATCCACTGCTCCAGCCTGTACTATATAGAATCTCAGGCGAAGCTTGCAAAAATGCTCGCCGGCGTATCCTGTGCGGACCGCATCTTCTTCTCCAACAGCGGTGCTGAAGCAAACGAAGGCGCGATCAAGCTGGCCAGGATCTATTTCAAGAAAAAAGGTATGCCCGACAAGTTTGGCATTATTACGCTGAAGAGATCATTCCACGGAAGGACTCTTGCCACGGTGGCAGCTACGGGGCAGGAAAAGTACCAGAAACCCTTCACGCCTCTGATGCCCGGGTTCAGGCATGTAATGATGAATGACCTCGAGGCACTGGAAGCAGCCATCGATGATGAGACCTGCGCTGTCATGATGGAACTGGTGCAGGGAGAAAGCGGCGTGCACCTGCTGGATGCGGAATATGTGCAGGCTGTCCGCAAACTGTGTGACGAAAAGGGGCTTCTGCTCATATTCGATGAGATCCAGACAGGTATAGGCAGGACCGGTAAACTCTTTGCCTATGAGCATTACGGAGTCGAGCCTGACATATTCACGCTGGCCAAAGCGCTGGCAGGCGGAGTTCCCATCGGAGCACTCTGTGCAAAAGAGTTTGTTGCGCAGGCATTCGAACCGGGGGACCACGGCTCCACCTTCGGCGGCAATCCGCTGGCTTGCTCGGCGGGCCTGGCTGTACTGAAGACGATCCTCGATGATGATTTGCTTTCAAATGCTGATACGATGGGCAGCTACTTCAGGGGCGAGCTTGCGAAGCTGTCGGAAAAGCACAGCATTATAGGCGAAATCCGGGGTCTTGGGCTGATGATAGGCATCCAGCTGGCGCAGGATAAGGCCATCGAACTGAAGAACAGGCTGTTCGAAAAAGGCTTCCTGGTCGGCAGCGTCGGGACTTCCATCATCAGGATGCTTCCTCCGCTGATCATAACGAAAGACGATATCGATGCATTCATCAAAGTGCTGGATGAAGAATTGGCGTCACAGTGATTCCGGCATGCCAACGGCATTTTAACATGTGCTGATCAGACAGGGGGAGTTTGGAATGAAATCAGTATTGGTCCTGGAGGACGGAACATATTATCCCGGGCTAGGTTTTGGTGCAGGGGGAGAGACCATAGGCGAAGTGGTGTTCAATACATCCATGACAGGATATCAGGAGATCATCACCGATCCATCCTATAGAGGGCAAATCGTGACAATGACCTATCCGCTGATCGGAAACAGCGGCTTCAATGAAGAGGACAGCGAATCCGACAGCGCACACGTCCAGGGTTTCATAGTAAAGGAGATTTGCGACCATCCCAACAACTGGCGGTGTTCCATCGGTGGCGATGAATACTTCAAAATGCATAATATCATCGGCCTGAAGGGCATCGACACAAGGGCACTGGTCAGGCACATCTGCAGCAATGGAAGCATGTTTGGCATAATATCCACCGAATGCGGCAATGTGGACGTGCTGCTCGACAGGCTCAGGGATGGTATGCAAAAGCGCCGCAGCCTTGTCATGGAGGTCACCGCGAAGGAACCTGTGCGCATAAAGGGACAGGGGAAAAGGATCTCACTGCTGGATCTCGGTGTAAAAAAGACCCTCACGAAGCTTCTCCGCAGGTACGACTGCGATATCCACATACTCCCTGCATCATCCACATATGAAGATGTGCTGGCGTGCAGCCCTGACGGAGTGATTATATCGGGAGGCCCCGGAGATCCGCGGGAACTGGGTGAGCAGAGGCTGCTGCTGGAAAAACTGATGGGCGAAATGCCGATTCTCGGCATCGGCCTGGGACATCAACTGCTGGGGCTGGCCCTGGGCGGGACAGTCTTTAAGCTGAAATACGGCCATCATGGGGCCAATCTGCCGGTGAAGGATCTTACGACAGGAAAATGCTATATAACATCGCAGAGCCATAATTACGCATTGGATGCTGATATGGCTGATGGCGTTGAAATAACCCGGATCAATGTCAATGACAATACAGTGGAAGGCTTCAGGCATGGAAAACTGTCTGTGACCGGGGTCCAGTACTGCCCGGGACCGGCAGATCACCCGCAGGATTCTGCCTGTGTTTTGGAAGATTTCCTGAAGGCGCTGTAAAACATTATCAGCTATCGCATGGAGGTCCATATGCCAAGAAACAAGGACATTAAAAAGGTACTGGTCATAGGGTCAGGACCTATAATCATAGGGCAGGCAGCCGAATTCGACTACTCCGGCACACAGGCCTGCAAATCTCTGAGAGAGGAAGGCATCGAGGTCGTCCTTATCAACAGCAATCCCGCCACCATCATGACAGACGGGGAAACTGCCGACCGCGTCTATATAGAGCCTATAACCATTGATGCGGTCAAGAAGATAATAGAGCGCGAAAAACCGGACGGCATACTCGCTTCCCTTGGAGGCCAGACCGGTCTCAACATGGCAGTCCAGCTTGCCAATGATGGTATACTGGACCGGCTCGGCATAGAGCTGCTGGGGACATCCCTGATGTCGATAAAGAGAGCCGAGGACAGGGAACTGTTCAAGGAAACCATGCAGAGTATCAACGAAAAAGTCCCCATGAGCACCATAGTCACAAACCTGGATGACGCAGTTGCATTCGCTGAAGAGGTCGGCTTCCCCATCATAATAAGACCGGCTTACACCCTGGGCGGCACCGGCGGCGGCATAGCGGAAAACATGGATGATTTCAGATACATCTGCGGAAAAGGGCTCAAGCTCAGCATGATAAACCAGGTCCTTCTCGAGCAGAGCGTTGCCGGCTGGAAAGAAATCGAATTCGAAGTCATGCGGGACGGTGCCGACAACTGCATCATCATATGCAGCATGGAAAATCTCGATCCCGTGGGAGTGCACACCGGCGACAGCATCGTCGTGGCCCCCTGCCAGACACTTTCCAGCAAGGAGTACCAGATGCTGCGCAATGCCTCGGTAAAGATAATCCGTGCACTTGATATAAAAGGCGGCTGTAATATCCAGTTTGCACTTGACCCGAAGAGCTTCGACTATGTGGTCATAGAGGTCAATCCCAGGGTCAGCCGCTCCAGCGCGCTGGCATCCAAGGCCACCGGCTATCCCATCGCCCGTGTCGCATCCAAGATCGCCATTGGGATGAACCTGGACGAGATCAGGAACCCGGTGACCAAAAACACATATGCATGCTTTGAACCCACGATAGATTACGTCGTTACCAAAGTGCCCCGCTGGCCCTTCGACAAATTTTCGTCGGCAGACCGCTCCCTGGGTACACAGATGAAGGCCACCGGCGAAGTCATGGCAATAGGAAGGACATTCGAGGAATCGCTGCTGAAAGCCATAGACTCGCTCGATATAAAGCTCAACTACCAGTTAGGACTTGAGTTGTTCGACAATTATACTGCCGATGAGCTCCTTGAAGTGCTGGCGTCACCAAGAGACGAGCGGATATTCGCTATTTTCAAGGCACTGCAGAAGGGTATCCCGGTGGACAAAATCGTTGAGATAACAAAGGTGGACAAATTCTTCATCAGCAAGCTGCAAAACATCGTACAGGTGGCTGAAGATGTGAAGAATGCAGGGATCGCATGGCTGGATTACGACCTTTACATACGGGCCAAAAAGATCGGTTTCGGTGACTCTTATATAGCCAATCTGGTCAATGTGCCGCTGGATACTATTCTGGAGCTGAGGGAAAAATATCCGGTCAAGCCTGTCTACAAGCTCGTGGACACCTGCGCCGGCGAATTCGAGGCTCGCACCCCATATTATTATTCCACCTATGAGGAACAAGACGATGTCGTCGTATCCGACAGGAAGAAGGTCCTCGTCATAGGCTCGGGACCCATCCGGATAGGCCAGGGCATAGAATTCGACTATTGCAGCGTGCACTGTGTCAGGACGCTGAGGGAACTGGGCCTGGAGTCCATCATAATAAACAACAACCCGGAAACTGTCAGCACCGATTTCGACACCTCCGACAAGCTGTATTTCGAGCCGCTGACAAAGGAATGCGTACTGGATATCGTCAACAAGGAAAAACCCGAGGGCATAATAGTCCAGTTTGGCGGCCAGACTGCCATAAACCTGGCAGGCACGCTCCACAAGGAAGGCGTAGAGATACTGGGTACCTCGGTGGAAAGCATCGACATTGCCGAAGACCGGGACAAATTCCTCAGGCTGCTTGAGGAGCTCGGTATACCCATACCAGAGGGAAGTACCGCCCATTCCTTTGGAGAGGCAAAGACGATAGCCAACAGGATCGGCTATCCTGTGCTGGTAAGGCCCTCCTATGTGCTGGGCGGAAGGGCCATGGAGATAGTATACAACGACAGGGCACTGGAGGAGTACATGAAGATGGCGGTGGATGTGTCCGCAGAGCATCCGGTGCTTATCGACAAATATATAAATGGTATCGAAGCAGAAGTGGACGGCATCTGTGACGGAGAAGACGTACTGATCCCGGGGATATTCCAGCATGTTGAAAGGGCAGGAGTACACTCGGGTGACAGTATCGCCATATATCCCCCGCATACGCTCTCCCGGGAAACAAAGGAAGTGATAGCGGATTATTCGATAAGACTCGCCAGGGCATTGAAGATCGTCGGCCTGTTCAATATACAGTTCGTCATCGATGGCGATGGCAGGGTCTATGTAATCGAAGTCAACCCGCGTGCCAGCAGGACTATCCCGATAATGAGCAAGATCACGGGCATCCCGATGGTAAATGTCGCCACAAAGCTCATAATGGGCAGCACACTGCGCAGCCTCGGATATGAGCCGGGTCTGGCAGAGGAGTCCGCTTTTTCGGCGGTCAAGGCTCCGGTCTTCTCATTCGCGAAGCTGTCGACAGTCGATACTTTCCTGAGTCCGGAGATGAAGTCCACAGGAGAAGTGATGGGCGTGGACAGGGATTATCGCATCGCACTTTACAAAGCACTGATCGCCTCAGGTCTGTCCATCCCCAGGGGCGGCAGCGTACTGATGGCAACAGGCGAGTGGGATAAGGAGGACTGCGTCATCATCTCGAAAAAACTTGACAGGCTTGGCTTCAGACTGCTGGCAGTGGAGGATGATTACGGCTGGCTTTCGGATGCGGGTCTGGAAGTGGAACTGGTACCTGAAGACAGAGTCCTCGATTATATCAAAACAGACAAGGTATCGCTGGTCATAAGCACATATGCGAAGGCAGGCGTGCCCGGAAAACTGGGCTTCCCAATCAGGAGAACCTCCATGGAATACAATACTCCGTGCCTCACATCGCTGGACACAGCCAATGCTATACTCGATGTGCTGGAGCACCTGGCGGAATGCAATGAGCCCGGCGTCTATGCACTGGATGAATACTCGAGATATAATGGCCGGAAATGATTTGATACGGCATTCAGCGGTCTGACCGGATCCGATAAATACGGCCGGAGCAGATGTTTTTCAGTATAGATGGCCGAAATCTTTCTGTATAGACGGCCGGAAAAAGAATAATGAAGGAGCTGTAACAATGAAACATCTTATCGACCTTAACGATCTGACCGTTGAGGAGATCGAAAGCCTGTTCACACTGGCGGCAAAACTTAAAAAAGAGCTTAAGGCAGGGATCACACACCACCTGCTCAAAGGCAAGACGCTTGGTATGATATTCTCCAAATCCTCGACCAGAACGAGAGTGTCATTTGAAGTCGGCATGTACCAGTTGGGCGGCTATCCCATTTTTCTGAGCTCCAGCGACATCCAGCTGGGCCGGGGCGAAACGATACACGATACGGCAAAGGTCCTCTCCCACTATATCGACGGCATCATGATCAGGACCTTCAAGCAGGACGATGTGCTGGATCTGGCAAGATTCGGGACGATCCCGGTCATAAACGGCCTCACGGACCTGATGCACCCCTGTCAGATACTTTCAGACCTCTTTACTGTATACGAGAAGAAGGGTAAACTAAAAGGGCTGAAGCTTGCATATGTGGGCGACGGTAACAATGTGGCCAATTCTCTGCTGCAGGGCTGCGCAATTACAGGAATGGATATCTGTGTGGCTTCTCCCGCCGGATACGAATGTAACGCCACCATAATCGAGCAGGCAAAACATCACGCCAGAAAGTCAGGCAGCAAGGTGGTGCTGACTGAAGATCCGGAAGAGGCGATGAAGGATGCAGATGTCGTTTACACCGACACATGGATCAGCATGGGACAGGAAGCTGAGAAGGAATTGCGTCTCAAAATATTCATGCCCTACCAGGTTAACAGCAAGCTGTTTTCACTGGCAAAGGAAGACGCAATATTCCTGCACTGCCTGCCCGCATACAGAGGCTACGAGGTCACAGAAGATATCATAGACGGGCCGAATTCGGATGTTTTTGAAGAGGCGGAAAACAGGCTGCACATGCAGAAGGCCATCATGGTAACGCTGATGGGCTGACAGTTTGGGCAAAGGCAGGTTTTTAACATGTTCAACTATACTTTTATGATCCGCAAGGCTGTGGAATCCGATGCTCCTGCCATATATGAGATCATGCAGGACTCCTTTAAGAAATATATGAAGGACACAGATGTAAAGGAACCTTTGGATGCCCTGACGGAAACACTGGATGATATCATAGACGATATCAGGACAAAGGAAGTCTTCATCGCGCTTATCGACGGTATTGCCGTAGGCAGCGCAAGAGTGGCCATATTGCCCGACAATACCGCTTATCTCAGCAGATTCGGTGTAAGACCTGCCTACAACAACATCGGCGTCGGCATGGCCTTGATGAGTCTCATTGACAAAATGCTCATCGAAAAAGGCATAAAGTGTGTAAAACTCCATACGGCGTCCAAAAACAGGGACCTGATCAGGTTTTACTACGGCAGGGGCTTCTATATCGAATCCACCACCAATGACAGAGGCTACATCAGGGCGCTGATGGTGAAGGAATACCAGGGACGGGCCTGAACCTGTCTCTTATACACATCT
>DGEE01000019.1:13061-15507 GCA_002385815.1 Hungateiclostridiaceae bacterium UBA3934 | reverse complement strand
AGATGTGTATAAGAGCAAAGCAGAAACTTGACACGCCGCCTGAAATGTTGGATCAGGACGGGATCGAGTGGTTGGACATCGATCTGCCGCACGACTGGCTGATCTATGATACCAACAATCTGTACGAGGCGAGCGAAGGCTGGTATAAGAAAACCTTCGTTCCTGAGAGTATCGGGGATAAAGTAATAAGCATACGATTCGAAGGCGTGTACATGGATTCCACGGTTTTTGTCAACGGAAAGAAGGCGGGTGAGTGGAAGTATGGCTACTCCACTTTCGAATTCGATATAACGGAACACCTGGTGCCCGGTGAAAATGAGATAAAGGTGAGGGTAGTCTACCGCAGTCCCAACAGCCGCTGGTATTCCGGTGCGGGTATTTACCGCAATGTGTGGCTGATCGCCACCGAGCCTGCTCATTTCGTTTCTGACGGCATCTATATTTCAGCCAAAAAAGGAGCAGAGGGCTGGAAGGTGGAGGTGGATGCTGAAATCATAGACGAATCCGACAAATACGGCGATGTTGCAGGCGAAAACCAGGATGCCGTCGTCAGGCATACGATCATTGACGCCGATGGCAATGTGACTGCCGTATGCGAGCAAAAGGCGGCTCTGCGCCATGATACTGTTGTCGACAGCCAGGTGCTCACTGTCGGGAATCCACGCTTGTGGAGTCTTGAAGATCCGTACCTGTACAAGCTGAAATCTGAACTGATAGTTGAGGGACAGGTGAAAGATACCGTTCTCCAGAATTTTGGCTTCAGAACGTTGCGTTTTGACTGCAATGAGGGATTCTTCCTGAACGATGTCCATGTAAAACTCCATGGGACATGCGAGCATCATGATCTGGGTGCCCTTGGTGCAGCGATGAACAAGACGGCACTGAGACGCCAGATAACAATGCTGAAGGAAATGGGGGTAAATTCCATAAGAACTTCTCACAATATGCCGGCGGTGGAACTGATGGATCTGGCCGATGAGATGGGTGTGCTGATCGTATCCGAAGCCTTCGACATGTGGGAGAGAAGCAAGACGGAATATGACTATGCCAGATTCTTCAATGAGTGGTGCGAAAGAGATGTGGCCAGTTGGGTCCGGAGGGACAGGAACCACCCGAGCATCATCATGTGGAGTATCGGCAATGAGATATATGACACCCACGCAGATGAAAGAGGGCTCGAGATCACGAAGATGCTGAGGGATCTGGTGAAGAAACATGATCCCAAACAGAACGGTTATGTAACCATCGGTTCCAATTATATGAGATGGGATAATGCGCAAAGGTGCATGGAAGAGGTGGAAGTGGCCGGGTATAATTATGCGGAGTCACTCTATCACGAGCACCACAAGAAGTACCCGCACTGGGTCATTTACGGCAGCGAAACCGCATCGACCCTTCAGAGCAGAGGTATATACCATTTCCCTGCGGATGTGGTGGTCATGACCCATGAAGATGAGCAGTGCTCCTCCCTGGACAACTGCACCACAGCCTGGGGCGCAAAGAATGCACAGTACAATATCATCGAGGACAGGGATGCGAAGTTCTGCCTGGGACAGTACATATGGACCGGTTTCGACTATATCGGCGAACCCACACCTTATTTTACGAAAAATTCATATTTCGGGCAGATCGATACTGCGGGCTTCAGAAAAGACAATTTCTATCTGTACCAGTCAGCATGGACCGACTATAAGACAAACCCGATGGTCCACATCCTGCCTTACTGGGACTTCAATGAAGGGCAGTTGATAGATGTCATAGTATATTCCAATGCGCCGAAGGTGGAGTTGTTTTTCAACGATGGATCCCTGGGCACGGCAGAAATAGATCATGTCAAAGGGAAACAGCTTAGTGGCAAATGGAGGATCCCGTATCGCAAGGGTGTCCTGAAGGCTGTAGCGTACGATGAAGACGGCAGGATCATTGCCACTGATACTCAAAGCTCTTTCGGTGACGCTGCCCGAATAGTGCTCAGTCCGGATAAGACCGTTATGAAAGCTGATGGCCTGGATATGATATTCGTCGAGATATCCATGGCTGACAAGGATGGCATCCCCGTTGCAAATGCAAATAACCGGGTCGAGGTCACTGTGAGCGGTGCAGGACGCCTGGTCGGACTGGACAACGGGGACAGCACTGATTTCGATCAGTACAAGGGCACCAGCAGGAGGCTTTTCTCAGGCAAGCTGCTGGCCATGGTAGCTGCAAAGCAGGAGCCCGGTCAGATCAGGTTCAGTGTCTCTTCACCGGGACTCGGGACTGAGGAGTTGGTTTTTGAAGCGGTACCATGCGAGAAGATACCCGGTGTCTCAGCATTTACTGAGAACAAAAAATCCGAGCCGGTCAACGAGATACCGATAAGAAAGATCGAGCTGTTCAACCATGGAAAGAACCATCTTGACAAGGACAATCCGACGACAAGAGTAACTGCAGTATTGCGGCCCGG
>DGEE01000019.1:0-12858 GCA_002385815.1 Hungateiclostridiaceae bacterium UBA3934 | reverse complement strand
AAGGTGGAGACCAGCGGGAAGGAAGCTGTGGTAACGGCACTGGCAGATGGCGAATTCCGACTGCGCTGTATTGCCCGGAACGGGCGCAAACTGCCGCAGGTCATTTCTGAGCTTGAATTTGAAATAAGCGGCTTTGGGGATACCGTGATGGATCCCTATGAGTTCATCCCTGCCGGACTTTATAATGCGAGTACAACAACGCTCAAGAGCGGTTTGCTCGGTGGGGTCCAGATAGCTGATGAGGAAATCGCATATGTGGGCTTCAGAGGGATCGATTTCGGTGAGTACGGTTCTGATGAGATTACGATACCGATCTATTTCCTCGGCGATGACAGGATTCCGATAGAGATATGGGAGGGTGTTCCCGGAGAAGAAGATGCGGAACCGCTTCTCAGGACCACTTACCAGAAAAAGTGCATCTATCTCACATATCAGGCAGAAACCTACAAGCTCCCCAGGAGACTGAAGGGGATCACGACACTGAGCATTGGCGGCAAGGATATGGTGAATATACAGGGTTTCCGGTTCACCCGGTATGAAAAGGCATATCAGAAGCTGTATGCCATCGAAAACAACAGGATATATGGCGATTCCTACACGCTGACTGAAGATGCCGTTGAGAAGATAGGCAACAACGTGGCACTGGAATTCGAAAACATGGATTTCGGCGAAGAAGGCTTCAGCAAGCTGGTGATATGCGGAAGGTCGCGTAATGATGTGAACACCATCAACATCCATTTCGTCAGCGGGGATGAGGACATTGTCCAGATCGTCGAAGTGCCGTATTCGGATGACTGCATCGAGCACGAGTTCAACCTTGACAGCGTAAAAGGCGTGAGGAAGGTGAGCTTTACATTCCTGCCCGGCAGCAATTTTGACTTCAGATGGTTCCGTTTTGTGAAATAGTTATTGGAACGCAACAAGTGTCGTGCCGGCCACGACACTTGTTTGCCGCCGGAGTTGATGAACGATCGATGTGCCGGTGACAACACTTATTTGGGAGGCGAACTGAATGAACAAGAACAGTTATGCGCTTACACCGCCGATGGGGTGGAACAGTTATGACTATTATGACACGACTGTTACCGAAGACCGGGTAAAGGCGAATGCAGATGTGATGGCGGCCCGTCTGAAGCAGTACGGATGGGAATATGTCGTGGTCGATATCCAGTGGTATGCATATGATACCGGATCGAAACGGGACAAATATCAGTATATACCTTTCGGGAAGGTGGAGATCGATGAGTACTCGAGACTGCTTCCCTGTCCCGACAGGTTCCCTTCGGCAGCAGGAGGCCAGGGCTTCAGGCCGCTGGCTGATTATGTCCACAGCCTTGGTCTTAAGTTCGGGATACATATGATGCGGGGCATCCCCAGGATCGCAGCACACAACCATATGAAGATCAAAGGCACCACCGCAACAGCCGGCGAAATAGCTGATCCGTATTCTATTTGCCGCTGGAATCCGGATATGTATGGGCTGGATGTAAAAGCCGATGGAGCGCAGCAGTATTATGATTCGCTGTTCGAGCTTTATGCCCGGTGGGGTGTTGATTTTGTGAAGGTCGATGATATCTGCAGACATGACATGCCGTCGGCTAAGATTGAAACAGAGATGATCCATAAAGCCATAAAGCGCTGTGGGCGGCCGATGGTCCTGAGCTTGTCACCCGGGCCTGCGCTGGTCGATCAGGCCTGGCATTATAAGAAGCATGCGAACATGTGGAGGATAACGGATGATTTCTGGGATAACTGGCCGCTACTGAAGAACATGTTCGAGCGGTGCGAAATGTGGCAGGATCATGTCGCGCCGGGATGCTGGCCCGACTGTGATATGCTTCCGCTGGGGTATATAGGGAAAGGGTTCGGTCAGGAGCGATATACAAATTTCTCAAGAGATGAACAGATCACCATGATGACTCTGTGGTGCATGTTCAGATCGCCGATGATGCTCGGTGCTGAGCTTACAAGGCTCGATGAATGGACTGAGTCTCTTATCACGAACAGCAGGGTGCTCAGACTCCTGTCCCATTCCTGCGGAGCAAGGCAGATCATGAGAGATGATCAGCAGGCGGTGTGGATATCTGATGATACAGATGGCAGGAATATCTATGTGGCAGTTTTCAATTTGAGTGAAGAAGAACGCAGCATCACAGTCCGTACTGAGGAATTGGAACTGGCAGACATAGATTCATTTATGGGTTACAGAGTTGAGGAATTGTGGAGCGGCGACACCGCAGTGTGCAGGGATGCAGATCTTGAGGCTGTTGTGCCCTCACATGGGGCGAAGCTTTTCAGGATCGACTTGACAGCTTGACCTGACTCCTGCGCACATTGACAAAAAGATGACAATGTGGTATGCTAATTATGCTGAGTCCCGAGAATTACATGATCAGGGATAACATGAGAATTATAGCAAGCCCGGAAGCATGCTGAAGAATCCCGTTCATACAGGATTCCGATTTTTCAGGATCCCGGCCTTACAGAATCCCGGCCTTACAGAATCTCAATCATACAGGATCCCGATCATACAGGTTTCTAAAGCATTTCTCCGGACGAAGCACATACAGATAAACAATAAAAACAGCGACTGACGCCGAATAGAGGTTTTGGGTGAGGAGATCCCGGCGGGATACCGGAATGATCCGGTAAATCCCTGTAAAGAAGATCCTTTCCGGAGCCAATGTATCATGAGGCGAAAGGCACAGCGATAATACAGTGATCATCATACTTAGTATAATTGCGCGCCTTTCGGGGCGCTTTTTCAGTATATATGGTTTTTCAGTGAATATAAAAGGAAATCTGTCACACCGGCATTGGCTGCGGAAGCGGGCAAAGGCGCAGGGAAGCAGTGACAAAGCAAATTATCCGGAGGTATCTGAACATGGAAACCAGAGTGGCTATAATCGGCATCATTGTCGAGGATCGTGGTTCGACGGCCAGGCTCAATGCGATACTGCATGAATATGCCGACTATATCATCGGCAGGATGGGACTTCCCTACAGGGAAAAGGGCATCAGCATAATCAGTATCGCCGTCGATGCTCCCAATGATGTTATAAGTGCCATGTCCGGGAAGATAGGAAGGTTGCCGGGCATAAGCGCGAAGACCGCCTATTCGAAGCTGTCTTTTGGAACAGCAGACGAGTAACCAGTTTATATTCATTTTTGGACAACAGATGACAAGAGTTTTGCCTTTTGAAATAGCAGATGATTGGACAATTCATAGAAAATGGATCAGGAAACGAGGTCAGCAAATGAAGCAACTAATCGATAAACTCTACCATACGGGCAGGCTTCTGCCGGATGAATTCAGGGCGCTGCTGAGCAACCGCAATGACGAACTGTACGGATATCTGTCTGAAAAGGCCAGAGAGGCCCGTGTCAGGAACTATGGTCATGATGTGTATATCCGCGGCCTTATAGAGTTCACCAACTACTGCAGGAACGACTGTTTATATTGCGGTATCCGGAAAAGCAACAGCAGTGCGCAGCGTTATCGTCTGACTGAAAGTCAGATACTTGAATGCTGCCGTACGGGATATGACCTCGGCTTCAGGACATTCGTGCTGCAGGGCGGCGAAGACGGTTATTATACCGTTGAAAAGATGACCGCAATAATACGTTCCATTAAAGAAGAATTCCCGGACTGTGCTGTTACGCTGTCGATCGGGGAGAGGAGCTATGAGGAATACAAGGCTTTTTACGATGCCGGTGCGGACCGCTATCTGCTGCGCCATGAAACTGCTGATGAAGCTCATTTTGCCAGACTGCATCCTGACAGGATGTCCCTGAGAAACAGAAAAAAATGCCTGTATGAGTTGAAACAAATCGGGTTCCAGGTCGGATGCGGATTCATGGTCGGATCGCCATTCCAGACCGTGGACCATATCGTTGAAGATCTGCTGTTCATCAAGGAACTCGAGCCCCACATGGTCGGCATAGGACCATTCATTCCTCATCATGCGACACCTTTTGCCGGTATGGAGGCAGGGACACTGGAACTGACACTGTATCTGCTTGCTGTCATCCGCCTGATGCTCCCGACTGTACTGCTGCCTGCGACCACCGCATTGGGGACTATAGACCCGCAGGGCCGTGAACTGGGTATCCTGGCAGGTGCCAATGTTGTGATGCCGAACCTGTCGCCGACCAGTGTCAGGCAGAAATACATGCTCTATGACAACAAGATCTGCACAGGGGATGAGGCTGCTGAATGCCGGCACTGCCTTGAAAAAAGGATCGAAAGCATCGGCTGCCGCATAGCAGTGTCCAGGGGAGATCATAGGGCTTACACCACCAGCACAGCATAGCAGTGTCCAATGAAGATCACAGGGCTGCATCACCAGCAAGCATAGCCACCTGCGAGCGGTCAGCCCAATACTACCGGAGATAGCACGACATATAACTCCGGAAACAGCAGGCTTATATACACCGGAAGCGGCACAGCCGTATATCCGTGGTGAATATGGAGAGATCCTTTGAAGTACCGGCTGGAGCGGCCGGTCCGGATCCCGATACTGAAGGGAAAGAAAGCGCCGGAAACCTGAAGGGCTTCTGACCCGAAAAAGAAAGGGGATTATCATGTACGATCCAAAATCATTGAAGGCTTCAGAATTCATTTCACATCAGGAGGTTCTCGACACGCTTGAATATGCGTCAGAGAACAGGCGAAATGCCGAGCTCATCGACAGTATAATACAAAAGGCAAGGCAGCGCAGAGGATTGTCACACAGAGAAGCAGCAGTTCTGCTCGACTGCGAGCTGGAGGACAGGAATCAGGAGATATATGCACTTGCCGAACAGATCAAGAAGGACTTTTACGGCAACAGGATTGTGCTTTTTGCACCACTGTATCTGTCAAACTACTGTGTCAACGGATGTGTCTACTGTCCATACCACTATAAAAATAAGAACATCACAAGAAAGAAGATGACCCAGGAGGAGATCCGCAGGGAAGTCACAGCGCTTCAGGATATGGGGCACAAAAGGCTTGCCATAGAAGCAGGAGAGGATCCTGTAAACAACCCGATAGAGTATATTTTGGAGAGCATTGACACCATATACAGCATTAAGCACAAAAACGGAGCCATACGGCGGGTGAATGTCAACATCGCTGCAACTACTGTCGAGGATTACAGAAAACTGAAGGATGCCGGGATAGGCACGTATATCCTGTTCCAGGAGACCTACCATAAGGAGAGCTACGAACGGCTCCATCCGACAGGACCCAAGCACGATTATGCATTTCATACAGAGGCCATGGACAGGGCTATGCAGGCGGGGATCGACGATGTGGGCCTTGGCGTGCTGTTCGGGCTTGAATTGTATCGCTATGAGTTCGCAGCGCTGCTGATGCATGCAGAGCACCTGGAAGCGGTATACGGCGTTGGGCCTCATACCATCAGCGTTCCGAGGATCAAGCCTGCAGAAGGCATTGACCCGTCGAAGTTCGACAACGGGATCGATGATGACACTTTTGCAAAAATAGTGGCATGCATACGCATATCGGTACCGTATACCGGTATTATCGTATCGACCAGAGAGAGCAAGGAGTGCAGGGAGCGCCTGCTGCACCTGGGAGTCTCACAAATCAGCGGCGCCTCAAGGACCAGTGTTGGAGGCTATTGTGAGCCGGAGGAGGAAGATCAGAATTCTGAGCAGTTTGACGTAAGTGACAGAAGGACACTGGATGAGGTAGTCAGATGGCTTATCGAGTTGGGCTATATCCCGAGCTTTTGCACAGCCTGTTACAGGGAGGGCAGGACCGGCGACAGGTTCATGAGCCTGTGCAAAAGTGGCCAGATACTGAATTGTTGCCATCCCAACGCACTGATGACGCTGATGGAATATCTTGAGGATTATGCTTCTGCAGAAACCAGGGCAGTCGGTGAGATGCTCATTAAAAAGGAATTGAACAATATCCCCAATGAGAAGGTCAGGGAAATCGCCATAAAAAATATTGACAGTATCCGGAAGGGGAGTCGGGACTTCAGATTCTGACGGCTGCATGACAGGTGGCGACCGGAGCCTGAAGAGCCTGCATCGATCAGTATTTCCCCGGATGGGTCGGGTCAGCTGTCCGGTGCGATCGGCAGGTTAGTTGCAACTGGCAGGTCCGATGGCAAACTGAAAGATTTCACCTGCAGTGTTGGAAAACAGAGAACTGGCAGAAGAAGCAAAAGGCAGGGAGGTATGTATATGAGTCTGAATGCTGCGCCATCATCGGAGCGTATCCATATAGGTTTTTTCGGAAGGCGTAATTCCGGAAAATCGAGTATAGTGAATGCTGTGACCGGGCAGGAGCTTTCGGTGGTTTCGGATGTGAAGGGAACCACCACTGACCCGGTATTCAAAGCAATGGAGCTGCCACCGGCTGGTCCCGTCGTTATTATAGACACTCCGGGTTTTGATGATGACGGTACGCTGGGCGAACTGCGGGTCAGAAAAACCCGCCAGGTACTGAACAGGACAGATCTGGCCGTATTGGTCGTCGACTCGGCTGTTGGCATCACTCGGCATGATGAAGAGCTTATAGGTCTTTTCAAAGAAAGGGGCATAGATTATCTGATCGTCTGGAACAAGACCGACCTGGTGGGATACAGAGAGGATGCGGTATCGGATACCGGTACCGGACAGAACGGCCTGGAAGGCAAGGCAGACAGGGATCAGGCGAAATGTCGGGAAATACATGTCAGTGCCAGAACAGGCCGGAATATAGATGAACTGAGAGAAATGATAACGGCCCTGGCAGTCAGACAGGAGCCGAAGCGCAGGCTGGTCGGCGATATTATAAGACCTCATGATTTTGTGGTGCTGGTGGTCCCCATAGATGATGCGGCTCCGAAGGGGAGACTTATCCTGCCGCAGCAGCAGACGATTCGGGATATACTGGATACCGGGGCTGCAGCCATCGTTGTAAAGGATACGGAGCTGCAGGAGACACTGGCCGGGCTTGGCAAAAAGCCGGATCTTGTAATAACCGACAGTCAGGTCTTTGACAAAGTGTCATCGATCGTACCCGAAGGTATACCGCTTACCTCGTTTTCCATTCTTTTTGCCAGGTACAGGGGAGGACTGGAATCAGCGGTCAGTGGTGCAAAAGCGCTGAATGATCTTGAGGAAGGCGATACCATACTTATTTCAGAAGGATGCACCCACCACAGGCAATGCGAAGACATCGGGACTGTAAAACTGCCCCGCTGGATAACGGAATTCACAGGCAAGCGTTTCGATTTCAGATTCACCTCCGGAACGGCGTTTCCTGATAATCTTTCAGGAGTCAGGCTGGTCGTACATTGCGGAGGCTGCATGCTCAACGAAAGGGAGATGGGATACAGACGAAAGAGTGCACAGGAACAGCATGTACCAATGACCAACTACGGTGTGCTCATTGCATACATGCGGGGCATACTCGACAGATGCAGCTTTTTGGTGAGTAGCTGAAAAGTTGAACAGGGTGGCTGACAAAAATACAGTTAAAGTCCTGGATATAGTTTCAATATTGAAAGCCTTCAATGAAAGCTGTAAAGAAAGCCATCAAAGAAAGCCTTCAATATAGCCTTCATCGAAAGGCTTTAAAGGAACGCTTTATCAGAAGCCTTGAATGAAAGAGCTCAATTTTCCTCAGCGCTTAAACTGTCAGCCGTTCTTTTTATAGTCCCTGTAAAGGTTTTCGATAGACCTGTCATATGTTTTCTCGCCGGCAGCAGAGAAGAAACAGCCGGGAACTTCTCCGTTTCTGCGGTGATAGGCTACACATTCGCAGCATTTGCCGCGCCTCGGACAAGGATATGAGCAGGTGCATTTAACAGTAGATTCACAAGCCATTTTGAAACCTCCTCCATAATATTGAACAAAACCAATTCAATGACAGATCAACAACTGTACCGGTGCGTCCCGGCATTTTTTTGAAAGATGCCCTGTCAGAAGTGCAAGAACATCAAAAGGACAAAAACAATTCAGACAAATGCATGTCTGGCGAAACATCCCGGGCAAATATATTACGGACAAATATATTATAGATAAAGCAGCCCGGTTTTGCAATCACAGCGGAGAGCAGTATCCCTCCGATTATTCCGTTCCTGTCCGACTGTTCTGTACCCGACCGTACATTCTATACCTGTCCGACTGTTCAGTACTCACCGATTATTCAGCACCCGATCAACTATTCTGTGTTCTCCGGCTATTCTTTACTCTTATGTATGATCGCATGGTTTCTGATCAAAATGTCTCTGCCCCGCCAACTGAATGACCTGTTGCCGTATTTCCGCCTGAACTCCCTGTTTGACAGCTGTCTGAGCTCATCGATATCGATACTGGGCAGCAGATTCTTTTTAAACTCCTCCATTGGAGTGGTTTGAACATTTTTATTATGGGGGCAGACATCCTGGCACACATCGCATCCCCAGATAAGGCCGGTCTTTTTCAGTATTTCGATATCCTCTGCAGTCAGTTCGCCTTTTTTCTGCGTTATATAAGACTTGCACTTCTGAGGGTCTATCGTGAAATCACCCATGATACATTGCCCCGGGCAACTCCTGACGCATCTGAAGCACCGGAGACAGGTCCTGTCCTGCGGGGCGTCAGGCTCAAAGGGGTAGTTGTTCAGTATATATCCGATAAAGACATAGGAACCGTATTGGTCTGTGATTATATGATTGTTTATGCCCCAGAAGCCAAGACCGGCTTTCCAGGCCAGATACCTGTCGCTGAAGGGCCCGTTGTCCACGAAGGCCATGTAACGAAAGTCGTTGATACTGCTTTCCAGGAACCTTCCTATGCTGTTGAGCTTTTCAGTGACAATGAGGTGGTAGTCAATGCTGAATGCGGATTTTGAGATGTTTGCATTCTCACCGGGCCCCGAATAATACGGGAAAAGGCAGACGATCACTGAGCGCGCACCCTGGAGGGTCAGCTCCGGAAAGACTCTTTTTGCAAGGTCCTTTTCTTCAAAACCGCTTATGCGGCCTTTAGCGATCTGGCTGCGCCAGATTTTTTCAAAATCCCTGTAAGACTCAGCGGGAGCGATGCCGATATGTTCAATATCCAGCGATCTGCAGTACTCGGTAAGCTTATTTTTCATACTTTCTTTGAAGTTATCATAATCTGTCATCATCATTATTATATGTTGTCATCATCATCTGACATCGTTATCAGATATGTGACATCTCCGCTTTGGCGTTGTTTTTGCTTTATTCACTACTATTATAGCACTTGATATAACCTGGCAACACATGATTTCCACTGCTGTATCTTCTGTCAGGTGGAGCCGTGGCATGCAGATGGAGGATAGCGGGTTTTGGCCGACAGATTGTCGTATCTCCTGCCTGGCGGGAGCAGGAGATGCTGCAGCTGGTCAGGAACGGCAGTATCTGACTCATTGTTGACTATATTTCATGGATAGATTATATTTACAATATGAAATATAATCAACATTCCAGGCATGATTTGTTGAGGAGGCAATTATGGCTACGGACAGACGTGTAAAATATACAAAGATGGTTCTGCGGGAAAGCCTTATAAAACTGCTGCAGACGAAGCCCATATCCAGGATAACCGTGAAGGAATTGTGCGAGCTGGCTGATATCAACCGTGCAACCTTTTACACCCACTATACGGACCAGTTCGATCTTCTGAGAAAAATCTCCGATGAGCTCATAGCCGACATAACCTCCTATCTGGACAGCGGTCTGAAAGCCGATGAGACCGGCCTGTTGGAGATGCTCACGATGATTTTTGAATACATAGACAAAAACAGTGAGCTGTGTCGTGTGCTGCTTGGAATGAACGTTGATATAGACTTCCAGACCTATGTCATGCAGATAATAAAAGATCGCATAGTGCTGGAGTGGCGGAAAAAGAAATCCGTAGACCAATCCACGGTGGATTATATCTATACTTACGTTGCCACGGGCTGCATAGGCGTGATACGCAAGTGGCTCTTTGACAGCGATCCACGGACGCCGGGGGAAATGGCAGTATTGATCACACGCCTCGCGAATGAAGCGGTGGGCGAATTTATTTGATCCGCGGATGCTAATGATATCGGCTGCGATACCTCTGTTACTGGCAGTGAGACCTCTGCTGCCGCAACACACTTCTGCTCACGGCAACTATGTCTCTGCCCCTGACAGTGTTACTTCTGCTCCGGGCAGCGACACATCTGCTACCATAGCGATGCCTCTGCACCCGGTACTGATACTTCTGTTATCAAAAAAGATGAAAGCTGATTATTATCATTCCCACTCGATCGTGGCACAGGGCTTTGGACTCAGGTCATAACATACGCGGTTCACATTCGGCACCTCTGCCAGTATACGGTCTGTGATCCTCAGCAGTACAGGCCATTCGATCTGCTCGATGGTGGCTGTCATGGCATCGATGGTGTTGACGGCCCGGATGATCACCGGATATTCATAGCTCCTCGCATTGTTTTTAACGCCCACTGATTTGAAATCAGGCACTACAGTAAAGTACTGCCATACCTTTTTGTCAAGGCCGGCCTTCGCAAACTCCTCACGCAGGATGGCATCCGATTCCCTCACTGCCTCAAGACGGTCTTTCGTAATTGCACCGAGGCAGCGGACGCCGAGGCCAGGTCCGGGAAAGGGCTGGCGGTACACCATCGACTCCGGCAGTCCAAGCTCAAGGCCACATTCTCTTACTTCATCCTTGAACAGGTAGCGGAGCGGTTCGATCAATGTGAACTGAAGGTCTTCAGGAAGTCCGCCCACATTGTGGTGTGATTTGACGACTTTTGCAGTCTTGGTGCCGCTTTCGACGATATCCGGATAAATTGTGCCCTGTGCCAGAAACTCGATACCTGACAGCTTTCGGGCCTCCTCTTCGAATACCCGGATGAACTCATTGCCTATTATTTTCCTCTTCTCTTCAGGATCAGAAACGCCTTCGAGTTTTGACAAAAACCGCTGGCTGGCATCCACATGTATCAGGTTGGCGTCAAGCTGGTTTCTGAACAATTCGTCGATTTCCTCCGATTCGCCCTTGCGCATCAGTCCGTTGTTGACGTGGACACATACAAGCTGTTTACCGATAGCTTTTATCAGAAGTGCGGCGACAACAGAGCTGTCAACACCACCCGATAAGGCGAGCAGTACCTTCTTGTCTCCTGTTTGTCTCCGGACGATCTGGATCTGATCTGTTATGAAATTCTTTATGTTCCAGTTGGGTTCCGCCTTGCAGGTGCCAAAAACGAATGATTTCAGGACTAAAGCAAGCTCTTCTTCGGATGCAGGCCATTCCTGCAGGGTCAATTCACAGTCCGCCGGCGCGTGTGCCACTGCCAACACGGGAATGCCGACATCATACACTGCCCTGGATACGTCTATTCTGACCCCGTCTACGATGTTATTTTCACCGCCGTTTATTATTATACCTTTCACATTGGGGAGTTTCGACAGTTCCTCCGGTGTGATGTCGTGGGGATGTATCTCGCTGTATACGCCGATATTGCGCACAGCCCTGGCGATATCGGTATTCATTGTGCTGCCAAGGTCAAGGATCACTATCATATCCTGCTTCATATTTGCCTCCTGAAATATTTTTTTTGATTATAGCATTATTGAGTAAAATGTAAAAGTTATTTTCAAATGTATCCCGGATGAACAGGCATCGGTCACCCTGCCGGCCGGGATGGTCCCCGCAGTTCTGCAATGGTACAGCTGGGGTGACCTCCTTTATTTACTGTTTAACCAGGTCCTGCGCTGTCGGAGGTATTTTTTGCGCACATCCAGCAGAAAATCATGGACTGTTTTGCTCTGAAAATCTACGTACGTCCATGGAAGGACATTCCAGTAACCCCGGGCAAAGAACAGCGTGATCTCTGCGTAGATGCCGCCCGACAGAGGTATCCTGATACCGGAGTTTTTCGTCGAAGCCAGCACCACCCTCCCCTGGTTCAGCAGCCCGGGATCCAGATTGACCCTGCGATTACCGTCTTCGCTGAGTGTGTTTTCAAAGGAATTGGTGAGGGTTTTGACTGCGGCCAGACGGGAGGGATCTATGCACTGTTCGAAACTGTAGATCCTGCGGATGGCTTTTCCGCCCAGTTCCCCATCATAATATGCGGAAAAATCCTCTGAAAAGGGGTAATCTGCAGATACCAGATCATACGGGCCAAACTCGCTGATCAGCATATTTTCAGCCTTCTCCAGGAAGGCCGGGTCACTGTACATGGTACAAATGATCAGTTTTTCATTTTCGAAGCTGTGTATTGTACCCATATGATCCTCCAATATGTATCAGAAAGTCGCAATCGCCTGGCTAAATAAGTATCTCCGTAAAAATGTAAGATCGATCCGGATGATACCGCTGATGTACAGGTACTGTTTGCCTGTACGTGTACAATTATAGCATTTTTTTGCCGTATCGGGTAATGTGCGGTGAGACTCACTGATATGCCGGTGAATGCTATTTTTCAGCTGACTCATAAATTGTTCTGTTCTGAGAAAAATAACTGAGCAAGGAGGATCAGTTATGGGGATGTTTATTAAGCACGATCTGGTTGGAGGAAAAGACGGTTATACCGTGATACTGTATCTCGACCCGAATGATACCGAGTTTTCAAAGGAGTTGGGATTTCCCGGAGGCAGACGCAGCTCCGGCAGACTTGACCGCAGCGTAAGGAAGTATTTGCGGGACAACTTCGGGAATATCAGGGTAAGCGTTGTAAAAATAATGGCAGGTTCTTTGCTTGTGGCAACGCTGCATTTAGCCACGCCTGCCGCTTCGAATGCTTCTGCCCCGGTAATGTCATCACAGTCTGTCGGATTCCCCGACAGGATAATAATAAATGGTGTAATCCACAGCTTCCCGAGACAGCCGATAATCATAAAC
>DGEE01000022.1 GCA_002385815.1 Hungateiclostridiaceae bacterium UBA3934 | reverse complement strand
CCCCAGTGGTGTCTCTTTATGCCCTCAAGTCTGTCGAATACAAATTTGTCGCTTGTATTCCCCTGTCTGATGACATCTCCGGCTTCAGCTCCCTTTACGATGAACACATCCAGATTCAGACGGATCTCCGGGTCCCGTGTAAAAAAATCCAAATATTTCAGAAGACCGTCTTTTGCAGCTTCCTCGCCTATGAGAATATATTCGATATGGCCGAAAAACGGTCTCTTCTCTGAATGGCTCCAGAAATTGCGTATTGCCTCAAAACCCGTTTCACCTTCAGAACACATTATATCGGATTGCTTTTGCTCAGATCCTCCTCTTCCGCCTCCGGAAATTATCCTCTGAGTGGCTATCGTGAGCCTGATATTGCCGTCATTTTTATCAATACCCACTGCACGAATAAATTCAATGTCCTTGATCTGTGTGATACCTGAAAAGGCAACCTTGCACCCGGTCAGTACAGCAGATATGCATATCGCACAGCACAACACCATCATTATTTTCAAATGCCTCATACACTGCCTCTCCTTTTCTTGTTAGTCGTTCTGAGACTCGTGGGACGTTTGCGCTGTGCTGAAAAGGGGAAGCGGAAGACCGCATCCTGCATATTCTTCCCGTCTCCACCGACAAATGGCGTAAGATACGGCACTCCAAATACTTCTATATTTGCAAGATGATGCAGCAAAATTATCGCTCCGATGCTAAGTCCATAAAGCCCGATGATACTGCTGAAGATGGCAAATATGAACCTCCACAGTCTGAGAGCGTTGGAAAAATCCTGGTTGGGCATGGTAAAGGATGATATCGCAGTGACGGCAATCGTAACGACTACGGCCGGCGAAACCAGCCTTGCTTCTACGGCAGCCTGGCCCACCACCACGGCTCCGACCACAGAAACCGCCTGACCTATGTTCTTGGGCAGTCTCAATCCCGCCTCCACCAGCACTTCAAAAGCCAGCAGCATAAAGATCACTTCTATAAATGTCAGGAAAGGTACACCTTCTTTTGAAGCCGTGATTGCCAGTGCAAGATCGGTCGGTATCATTTCGATATGGAATGTTGATACGGAAATGTAGAAGCCGGGCAAAAACAAAGTAACGAACATCAAGGTGTAGCGGAGGAACCTGATTATCGAATTTACTATAAAGGATTGTGAGTAATCCTCAGGGGCCTGCAGAAACGCCTCGAATGTCCCCGGGATTATAATAGTGACCGGCAATCCGTCTACCAGTATGCCCACTCTTCCCTCGACAATGCAAGAGCAGAACTTATCAGGTCTTTCAGTTGTTATCACCTGCGGAAAAGGCGACAGCTTATGATCAATAATTGCTTCCTCAATGATCCCGGTGGTCAGGACTGCTTCTGTATCCAGCTTGCCAAGCCGCTTTTTCAATTCATCGACGATGTGAACATTGGTAATGCCTTTGATATACACGATGCCGATCCTTGTTGAAGTCTGCCTCCCTATCCTCGTTTCCTCAATGACGAGTCGGACATTCTTCATCTTCATTCTGATCGAAGCTGTATTCGTTCTCAGATTCTCCACAAAGGAGTCCTTCGCGCCCTTTATTACGTTTTCGCCAGTCGGCTCTGTTATGCCTCTCTCTCTAAACCCTTTGATATCGAAGGTCGCGGCTGTTTTGTCAGCATCGAAAATCAGGGCAGCCGACCCGTCGATTATGTCATCCACACATTCAGAGAAGCTGTGCCGGATTTTTACGGAGGCGTGATAAATAACACCATGCTCTATTTTCCCGATCAGTTCAGATGTGGTGCTGCATTGACTGAGGCTGTCTTCCTGTATCAATGGCTTCAGTATATAATCATCCACGGCTTTCTTGTCGACCACGCCGTCCACGAACACCATTGTAACAGGCAGTTCCCTGCGCCCGTTTATATACAGCTTTCGGAAAACAATGTCGCTGTTGCATCGGAGCTCCTCCTCGACATTTACTGACGTTAGTTCCGGCTCCGCACTGTCCTGTCTGGCTGACTCGCTTCTATTACCCTTGCCTGACATTGTGCTTCCCTGGTTCACTGCTGTCGTGTCCGATCGGGACAGGCCGCCAGAACCGGCATCGCTGTCGTCCCCGTAGACCGTGCTTTCCTCTGACACTGCTTTCCTGCCAGTTTTATTACTGTTTGCCGCCTTTTTTTTCGATTTGTCTTTTTTAAAATGTCTGAACATGGAATCACATTCCCCCATCTTATGTGATATTATTTGCATATCATTCATAAGGCATACATGCGAAGAAAGTCATTTGTCAGAGAGAGGATCGGGTTGATCCCGCTTTATTGACAGGCGGATTCTGATTTGCCACGCTGGCATTCAATCACCTGAAGATTCCTGACACGGACAGTCCGGCATCACTCCAAAACAAAAACCGCCCATCCGTTCGGATAAGCGGTTTGCTTGGTGAGCCATCGGCGACTCGAACGCCGGACACCTTGATTAAAAGTCAAGTGCTCTGCCAGCTGAGCTAATGGCTCTGGCTGGGATGGCTGGACTCGAACCAGCGAAATGCAGGAGTCAAAGTCCTGTGCCTTACCGACTTGGCTACATCCCACCATCTGAATAATGCAAAGTCAATTATAAAGGCCTCAGGACCATTTGTCAAGCTGAAATAACCACCTGCCCGACGGGCAGGTGGTATCGATTCATATGGGCAGATCTGCGTTATCTCTCAGGAACAGGGGTATATCCTCGATGGGCGCGTCGCACTCGATCCACTGCCCGCCGTCATACTTTCGACCATCGATGGTGCACTTCCATTCTGCTCCCTCAGGAAGGTAGACTCTCCTGCTGCGCTGTCCCTCGTATAGTATGGGTGCGACAAGTATATCCGGTCCGAACATGTACTGGTCATCGATCTCCCACGCGGTCATGTCCTGCGGAAAATCATAGAACAGCGGCCGCATCGGAGGTGTTCCCTTTTCATGGGCCTCTTTCATGATCTGCCTGATGTAGGGACGCAGGCGTTCTCTTATGAACATGTATTTCCTGAATATCTCATATGCTTTTTCTCCGTATGTCCACACTTCGTTTGCAGCGCCGCTTCCAAATATCCCGCCTCCGGAGGTGCCCGGCGGCGGAGTGTGCGGTTCTCTGTCGCCATGGAGCCGGAATACCGGACAGAAAGTGCCATACTGGAACCAGCGTATGATCAGTTCATGAAAATCCGGATCACGAATATCCCCGCTGTGGAAGCCTCCTATATCGGTGGTCCACCAGGGTATGCCTGCAATGGCCATATTGAGGCCAGCCCTTAGCTGATCGCGCAGAGACCTGAAGCTGGAATGGATGTCCCCGGACCATACCAGTGCGCCGTACCGCTGGCTTCCCGCCCAGGCACAGCGGATGAGGTTGATTATGTTTTCCTGTCCTGCCGCCTTCATACCGTCATAGAAGGTTTTCGCATACATCAGCGGGTAAATGTTGCTGACCTGCAGGGCAGTACCTATATGATAGCGGTAATTGTCAAATTCGTATTCCGTATACTCCGGCTCAGCCACATCGAGCCAGAATATCCTTATACCCTTGTCATAATAATTCCTTTTCACGACTTTCCACAAATATTCCCTTGCTCCCGGGTGAGTAGGGTCATAAAACATGGTATTGCCCATCCAGTCCGTCACAATGGAATTACCCCTGTCGAACCTTACAAGGTATCCTTTTTCATACATCTCACGGAAGTTCTCGCTGGTTTTGTCTATAGAAGGCCAGATGGATACCATCAGTTCGATCCCCATTTCTTTAAGTTCACGTACCATACCTTCCGGGTCAGGCCAGTATTCAGGATCGAATTTGAATTCGCCCTGCTTCGTCCAGTGGAAGAAGTCTATAACGATCACAGATATGGGAAGTCCTCTGCGCTTGTATTCACGTGCCACCTCCAGCAGTTCCTCCTGTGTCTGGTAGCGCAGCTTGCACTGCCAGAAACCCATGGCGTAGTCAGGCATCATCGGCACCGTACCTGTAACCCGGGCATATGCCTCCTCTATTTCCGCAGGCGTGTCACCTGCCGTTATCCAGTAGTCCATCTGCTGTACAGAACCTGCATACCATTCTGTCACATTTTTACCGAACGTAACTTTGCCGACAGCAGGATTGTTCCAAAGAAATCCATATCCCCTGTTTGAAAGCAGGAAAGGTACACTGGCCTGAGAATTCCTCTGGGCCAGCTCCAGTGTGCAGCCCTTCAGGTCAAGGTACGGGTGCTGGTATTGCCCCATGCCGAACAGTTTCTCACCGTCATAGGCTTCAAACCTCACTGTGAGCCCGAAATCATTGGTCCCGGGAACATACGGGTATTCGCGGGGATTTATGCAAAGTGCACTGACGAACTCCTTCAGGTTGTCGCGGCTCCTGACGAACTCTTCGAGCAGCAGCCTGCCTTTGGAATTGTAGAATGATATTTTCCCGTTGGCAGAAATTCGGGCTGCTATCTTCCCGTTTCTTATCTCCGCTGTCATACCATCATCCGATACGGAGATCTCTGCCGTATCGCCACCGGATCGGGGCAGTAAAGCCCAATCCTGCTGTACCATTGCTGCTCGTTTCGTTCCGCGGACACGCAGACTGTCGGCACCCCACGGCTCGATCCAGAGTATCTCATTACGATATTCCCTGATCAGACGCATGCCTTCGACCCTGAAAAAACTACCCATTCCATCATCTCCCTTGAAATCGATGTTCATCCGTATTTGCCTGGCCCTGCCAATTTACAGGCAAACTGCATTATTTGCAGATACCCTGAGTAACACCGGCAGGATATCCCGGCCCGAATACTCTCTACGACATAATTCTAGTACATGGAATCGATTGCGTAAATCCAACAAAATTGACATGAGTATCACTATTTTGATATTAACGGGTATAACTGCTATGATATGTCTTTCCCTGCATTCTTCTAAGAAGCTGCACCGATATGAACTGCCGCAGATCATGGTATAAAAAAGAGGCTGAATCGACAGCCTCATGTCTTGGGGTGAGCTATGGGAATCGAACCCACGACCTCCAGGGCCACAACCTGGCACTCTAACCAACTGAGCTAAGCTCACCACGGGTATGCACTTTTCCAGCGACATATGCTATTGTAAGGCACACCGCATGTTTTGTCAAGTGGCAATTCCATGCCATCACTCAAGTCCTCTGAGCCATTCCTCGGCTGAAGCATCGCTGGGCATGCGCCAGTCGCCTCTCGGAGAAAGGCTTACTGTTCCGACCTTTGGTCCGTCCGGCAGGCATGAGCGTTTGAACTGCTGGGAGAAGAACCTTCTTATGAACACCTTCAGCCACAGGAGTATTGTCTGTGTATCGTATCTGCCTTCAAATGCATGCTCCGCCAGATACAGTATCTTCAGAGGCGAAGCACCATATCGCTGCAGATGGTAAAGGAAAAAGTCATGCAACTCATACGGGCCGACGATATCCTCCGTTCTTTGCTTTATCTCCCCTTTCTCATCCGGGGGCAGCAATTCAGGAGATACCGGCGTGTCGGCGATCTTCATCAGCACATCTGAAACGGCCCTGTCGTCTGCGCTTTCGGCAGCATATTGCACCATGTGTCTGACAAGTGATTTCGGCACACCACAGTTTACAGAATACATGGACATGTGGTCTCCGTTATATGTGCACCATCCGACAGCAAGCTCGGAAAGGCTGCCTGTGCCTATTACAATGGCATTGTGCTTATTGGCCATATCCATGAGTATCTGGGTACGTTCTCTTGCCTGGACATTCTCATAAGTGACGTCATGCACTGAAGGGTCATGTCCTATATCTTCAAAATGCTGCATACAGGCCTTTTCAATGCTGATTTCGCAGAAACCGGCCCCGAACGCCCTGATGAGCCGTACAGCGTTGTCATATGTGGTATTGGTGGTACCGAACCCCGGCATCGTTATCGCTATGATGTTTTCCCTGGGCAGCTGCAGCAAATCGAAAGTTCTGACTGTGACTATCAGCGCAAGGGTAGAGTCCAGTCCTCCCGACACTCCTATCACTGCCTTTTTGATGCCGGTATGTTCCAGCCTTTTTGCCAGTCCCGCAGTCTGGATCGCAAAAATCTCCCTGCATCTGTTGTCCCTTTCCTGTTTGTCAGACGGGATAAATGGATGCGGATCTACATGCCTGGTCAGCCTCAACGCATCATTTCTGCAGAGCGTGAAAGGTATTTTTCTGAAGCTGTGTTTCGAAACCCCGTCCATATAGCTGGTATTCTTTATTCTGTAGTTCAGAAGGCGTTGTATATCCAGTTCGCTTACTATCATATGGCTGTCACGGCGGAATCGTTCAGATTCACACAGTACAGCACCGTTCTCGGCAATCAGAGCATGACCGCCGAATACTACGTCCTGTCTCTTATACACATCT
>DGEE01000163.1:4027-5940 GCA_002385815.1 Hungateiclostridiaceae bacterium UBA3934 | reverse complement strand
TTTATTTATGATAAATCATATTGCCTTTTCCAAAAACAGCTCTTAAAATCGATTTTGTGGCGTGGCTAATTTTTACTGTTTTGATAAATGTTTTCAACCAGGTTTATTATCCTGTCCAGTTCATCTTGCGAATAATATTCTATGAGTATTTTCCCGTTCTTCTTATTGTTCATTATCTTTACCTTGGTGCCAAATATCTCTCTGAACCTTTCTTCTATGGCTTGATAATCTGCATCAGGCCTTTTGGGAGCCTTCTGTTTTTTCTGTGCCGTAAACTGTTTTATGAGTTTTTCTGTCTCTCTTACACTCATTTCTTTTTCGATGATTTCCTGCATCGCTTTAAGCTGAAGCTTTGCATCATCTATTGCGAGCAACGCCCTGGCATGACCGCTGGATATTTCTCCTGATATGAGCCTGGATTTTATATCATCTTTCAGAGAGAGCAGCCTTAACGAATTTGTTATCGCAGGTCTGCTTTTTCCGACGACTGATGCTACTTCTTCCTGGGTCATTCCGAATTCAGAGATCAGCTTTTCATATGCTTCTGCTTCTTCGATGGGATTCAGGTCTTGTCTCTGAAGGTTTTCTATAAGAGCGACCTCCATGACCTCCCTGTCCGAGAGATCCCTTACTATTACCGGGACTGTTTCAAGACCTGCAAGTCTGGCGGCCCTCCACCTTCTTTCACCTGCCACTATCCTGTACATATTCCCGTTTTGCTGTACTATCAAGGGCTGGACTATGCCGTGCTGCTTGATCGACTCGGCCAGTGCAGACAACTTTTCGTCATCGAAAGTCTTTCTCGGCTGATCCGTATTGGGTTCTATATCATTGATCCTTACCTCAGTTATACCTTTATTCTCTGTTTCATCAGTCCCTAATAATGCACCCAGTCCTTTCCCAAGCCCTTTTCTCATCTAACATTTACCTCCTCCGAATAATCGATCACTTCCCGGGCGAGATCCATATAGCACTCCGCGCCCTTAGATTTGGGGTCGTACAATATAATAGGAAGTCCAAAGCTTGGTGCTTCACTTAGACGCACATTTCTCGGGATAATAGTCCTGTATACCTTGTTTCTGAAATATTTCTTTACATCCTCTACTACCTGTATAGAAAGGTTGGTCCTTGCATCAAACATGGTCAGCACCACACCCTCTACTTCCAGCGAAGGATTCAGATGCCTCTGTACCAGCCTTACCGTATTCATCAGCTGGCTCAGGCCTTCAAGGGCATAATATTCACACTGGATCGGCACCAGTATCGTATCTGCTGCTGTCAGTGCGTTCAATGTCAGCAGTCCCAGCGATGGGGGACAATCTATGATCACAAAGTCGTATTCATCTTTTATTTCATCCAGGGCTGCCTTCAACCTTGTTTCTCTCGATATCACCGATACCAGTTCCACCTCTGCCCCCACCAACTGTATATTGGATGGACAGATATGGAGATTCTCTATCATAGTCGGCATCAGTGCATCTTCTATTCTCTCATCATTTATTATTACTTCATATATGGATTTTTTTACATTCTGTTTCTCAATTCCCAGGCCGCTGGTAGTATTGCCCTGAGGATCCGCATCAATTATTATAACTTTCTTGCCTTTATAAGCAAGGCAAGCACTGAGGTTTACAGCAGTAGTAGTTTTTCCGACTCCTCCTTTTTGGTTTGCGATAGCAATAACCTTGGCCAATATATTCACTCCCGATATAATTTGTTGGTCTATGTAATTATAACATATAGTGATAAAATGTTACACTCCAGGTGATAAGTTTAGCGTAGTTTACAGAGAATGCTGATTCACTGTTATGTGATGCTGCTATATGATACTGTGCAATGTCGTAAACGGACGCTCCATTTGCAAGAGCTGTATAGTTCAGCTCGGGCACAGCCGAAACTCGCAAAAATGCTAA
>DGEE01000163.1:551-3809 GCA_002385815.1 Hungateiclostridiaceae bacterium UBA3934 | reverse complement strand
GTGCAATTTCGTAAACGGACGCTTAATTTGCAAGAGCCGTATAGTTCATCTAAGGCAAAACCAAAACTCGGAAAATGCGAAGAGAACAAATTACGTTTTTTGCATTTTGCTCAGTCAACCGGCTTGCTTTTCCTCGCTCTGATAATACATCTCCAGTACGCATCAATGCAGGAAACACTTACATCGCTCATGTCGCGCAGTACAGAACTGTATACTTTCTGCTTTACATAAAATGAGCAATATCAACTTCAATTTGTTGAACAGCAAATACAGTAATAATTTCATTTTTCAATGCCAAAAACCAAGCGATGTTTCACGTGAAACATCGCCTGTTGTATGCTGTATTTGTGTCTTTCGGAACATTTCACCATTGTCATTATATATCCAGGTTCGTGACATGTCTTGCATTCATCTGAATGAACTCTTTTCTCGGTTCGACCTTGTCACCCATGAGTATAGTGAATATTTTATCAGCTGCCACCGCATCTTCTACTTCTACCTTTTTCATCGTCCTGGTCTCGGGGTTCATTGTCGTATTCCAAAGCTGCTCCGAGCTCATTTCCCCGAGGCCTTTATATCTCTGAACATTGCATTCTTCCTTCTTCCAGTTCTTTTCTCTCTGTATCTTCTCGAGCTCTGCTTCGTTATAAGCGTAATACTCTTCTTTTCCTTTATAGACCCTGTAAAGCGGAGGCATCGCTATATACACATGCCCGTTTTCCACCAGCGGCTTCATATATCTGTAGAAGAATGTCAGCAGCAATGTACGTATATGGGATCCGTCTACGTCAGCATCGGCCATTATTATAACCTTGTCATATCTGAGTTTCGAGAGATCGAAATCCTCGCCGATGCCCGCACCCAAAGCAGTTATTACCGGCATGAGCTTGTCGTTGCCATAGACCTTATCTATTCTGGATTTTTCGACATTCAGCATTTTGCCCCATAAAGGCAGTATCGCCTGAAATCTCCTGTCTCTGCCCTGTTTCGCAGAACCGCCGGCCGAATCGCCTTCTACTATATATATCTCACAAAGGGAAGGATCTCTTTCCGTACAGTCTGCCAGCTTGCCCGGGAGCGTAGTGGTCTCCAGGGCGCTCTTTCTCCTTGTCAGTTCCCTTGCCTTCCTCGCTGCTTCCCTGGCCCTGGATGCTGCGATGGATTTATCCAGTACCACTTTTGCAACAGAGGGGTTTTCTTCAAGGAAATACGTCAGTTTTTCATTAACTATGCTCTCTACCAGACCTCTGATCTCACTGTTGCCAAGTTTTGTTTTTGTCTGGCCTTCGAACTGGGGATCGAGAAGCTTTACGCTCACTATCGCAGTGAGGCCTTCCCTTACGTCTTCACCCAGCAGGTTCTTGTCATTTTCCTTAAGAAAATTATTTTTTCTGGCATAGTCGTTTATGACTTTTGTGATCGCCGTCTTGAAACCGGTCAGATGGGTCCCGCCTTCTGTTGTGGCGATATTGTTGGCGTAGCTGAATATATTCTCTACATATCTGTCATTATACTGCATCGCTATTTCACAATAGGATCCGTCTTTCTCACCTTCGATATATATAGGCAGATCGTGGAGTACATTCTTGTCCTTGTTTATATACTCGACGAAGGATACTATCCCGCCTTCATAGTGGAGTTCCTTTTTAACCGGCTCCTCGCCCCTCATATCGACGAGGATCAGGCGGATCCCCTTGTTCAGGAAAGCCATCTCTCTGTATCTGGTCACCATGGCGTCAAAATCAAATACAGTATCCTCAAAAATCTCCGGATCCGGTTTGAAATGCGTTTTTGTGCCTGTATAATCTGCCTCTCCTATTACTTCCAGAGGAGTGACAGTCTTACCCCGCTCATAGCGCTGGCTGTACAGCTTTCCTTCCCTTGCTACCTGTACTTCCATGAACTCGGAAAGAGCATTCACCACAGACGCGCCTACTCCATGGAGTCCTCCTGCTACCTTGTAAGCTCCACCGCCAAATTTTCCACCTGCGTGGAGCACCGTATGGACAACTTCCACAGTAGGTATACCCATTTTGGGATGGATCCCCACCGGTATCCCACTTCCATTATCCTTTACAGTAATGGAATTATCTTTTTCAACGATAATCTCGATCCTGTCACATCTCCCAGCAAGGGCCTCATCCACACTGTTGGCAACTATCTCATATACCAGGTGATGCAGACCTCTGAGAGATGTAGTACCTATATACATCCCCGGTCTTTTCCTGACAGCCTCGAGCCCCTCCAGTACGAGTATCTGATTTTCATCATAATTGATATTGTTGTTCTCAACGTTTATCTCGCTCATCTCATCCTCCTGTAAACCCCTTGAATGCAACTGATTTAAAGCGTGTACATAACGTTCATGGATCCGGATCTCTTCTGCAGTGTTACAGATGAGATCGGTGAAAGATATATCCTGCTTTTTTTATCTACTTCAGTTATTATGAAAGATCTGGGAAGATCATCTGTGATGGCAGTGACAAATCCTTCCTCCTCAGCAGTTTTAAGAAAATCCCTCGTATCCTTCGATATCGTGGAGGATTCTATATCCAGTATCGCTATGACGTTCTTCATCGGTATTACCACATCGCCGCCTATATGTAAAAACATGGCCGCCTCCTGTAATTTTGTTTCCTGATACAATACATATTTTAACTTAATTAAATACTCTTCGCAAATGATTGCCCCTGCTTCTCATATTTAAAGTTTTCATATCTGTTCCGTATATGCACTCTCTTTTATCATTTACTGGTCCAAATGGATTTTTTAATTTACAAATCTAAACTGCATCTGCGAGATCCCTGTCAGCCTGTTACATCTCCTGCCTCTTTATTTTTCCGCTTTCCACATGGAAAAAAGCCGATCCTTCGCTGCTTCTTGTGAAAAATCTTCTTTCAGTACTGGTTATGAGAGTCTGTATGCCTTCAATACTGTCCAGCAGATATTCTCTCCGGTTATCATCCAGTTCTGACAGGACATCATCGAGCAAAAGTACGGGGTATTCTCCTGTCTCATCCTTCATAAGATCTATCTCGGCCAGCTTCATTGAAAGGACCGAAGTCCTCTGCTGTCCCTGTGAAGCGTATATCTTGGTACTTTCGCCGTTCAGTATTATATCTATGTCATCTCTTTGCGGCCCCGACATGGTGATGCCTTTCTGCAATTCTCTGTCCCTGTTCTTCCTGATAGTGTTCCAGAATGCGGTTTCTATCTCTTTTTCATCATCATCGCTCCTGATGCTGAATGAAGGATCAT
>DGEE01000163.1:0-449 GCA_002385815.1 Hungateiclostridiaceae bacterium UBA3934 | reverse complement strand
AGTCTTTTTATAAAATCCTTCCGGGCTTTCATTATCCTGGAACCTGTTTTCACCAGATGATGATCCCACACTTCAAGTGTATCTGCCAGCTCTTTATTTATTGAAATCGTTTTCAGGAGATTGTTCCTTTGAAAAAGTATTTTGGAATACTGCTGAAGATCATAAAAATAAGAAGGTCTGAGCTGACTCAGTGTAATGTCCATGAATCGTCTTCTTTCCGCAGGTCCCTGCTTTATCACGAGAAGATCCTCTGGAGAGAAAATAACCGCATTCAGATGCCCCATCAATCCGCCGATTTTTTTCAATGGTATCTCGTTGATGCTTATTCTTTTTCGGTTCTCATTACTGTATACTATATGTATTTGTTCATCCCTGTCGGACCTGGCATACTCCAGCCTTATGTCGAAAAAATCTCTGCCGTATTTCAGAAGCTCGCTGTCTTTTGATGT
>DGEE01000055.1 GCA_002385815.1 Hungateiclostridiaceae bacterium UBA3934 | reverse complement strand
ATTTTATTGGAAAATTTTAAGGGAAATATTGGTGGATTTTAGGGGTGAGCTAAATTAGCTTGCTCCTGAAATAGAGACCTCGAAAGCAATACGAGTTTTCGAGAGCATTCCCTATGGTTTTGAGGGAAAGGAGACCCTCGGTTCAAACAGGGGCTATATCTGGTCCAGGACGCTTCCGCTGCTGAAGGATACGGTATTTATAGGGAAAGGGCCTGACACATTTGCCCTGTATTTCCCACAGTATGACTTTTTGGGCAAACTGAAATTTTACATGACAGGTTCCTTATTCATCGACAAAGCCCATAATATGTATCTTCAGACGTCGCTGACCACAGGTGTCCTGTCGCTTGTTGCAATCCTGGCACTGTTTGTAATTTACGCTGTTTCGAGCATAAAGTTGCTATGGAAAGAAGACTTTGCGGAATTTCTGCCTGCTGCAGGTTTGGCTTGTTTCGCGGCATTCTGCGCATATGCTGCGGCCGGACTTTTCAATGACAGCACCATTTGTGTCGCGCCGGTATTCTGGGTGCTGCTTGGGCTTGGGACAGGGATAAATGTGATGCTGGGGAGAGAAAAGAAACAACGTAGCTGAATGAAAACCTGGTCTGATGGTGCAGGCACCAAAGCACAATGCGCTACTTCATAATATCAGCATAAAGTTTATATACACTATCCAGCATTTTTTCCATTGTGAAATGTTTATACACACGTTCTTTAGCTCTGATACCCATTTCTGTCCTTTCGGCATCATTATCGATAAGCCTTTGCATGGCGGCAGCCAAAGCTTCGGCATTTCCGGGCGGAACGGTAAGGCCGGTCTGTCCGTGGATGCTGACATATGGCACTCCCGTCGGCAACGAAGTGTTGATTACCGGCTTTGAGCATGCCATTGCTTCTATCTGGACGATACCAAATGCCTCACTGTTAGCAACTGATGGTAATACAAATATGTCGCAATCGTTCAGGAGTGCTTTTATATTTTCATCACTCTGGCGGCCTAAAAAGTGAACTTTACCGGATATTCCAAGGCTTGATGCCTGGTTTTCCAGCTGCTGCCTCAGTGGACCGTCGCCGGCAATATAAAGCTGTGCTCCCTGGACTCTGCTGAATGCATCAAGAAGGACATCGACGCCTTTGTAATATATCAGCCTGCCAATAAAAAGCACTTTTTTAGCCCGATTGTCCTGCTGGACTGCAGGAATAGCTGTTTTACTGTTTATGTGGGTAAATGAATCTATATTTACTCCATACGGTATAATTATGCACTTATCACGGAACTGTGCCAGATACCTTGATCCGTTGATGTGACCTTCCGTTGCGACAATAATGCAGTCTGCCCTTTTAAGAAATTTATACATAAGTGGCTCATATAATTTCATCATTTTCTTTTGCCGTACTATATCACTGTGCCACCATACGATTACTTTGCCTTTGAATCCGGATAAAAAGTAAGCAGCATCACCAAGCGGAAATGGCGTGTGGAAATGTAATATATCCCTGTCTGCCGAAAGTTGGCGGAGTTTTGGGAAGAAAGACAGTGATAGAGGCATTGAAAAATATATGCCAAAACTTCCTGCACGGTTGACCTCAACACCGTTTATGTTTTCAATTCTTGCTTTCCCCTTGTTGCTGCATACCAGGACTTTCATATTGACCCGGTCTTTCAAGCCTTCGGCTACATCCTGGACCACTTTTTCGACTCCGCCGATATGAGGAAAGTACAGTTTATTTACCTGCAATACTTTTATTTTTTCAGGTGACATGCTACCTCCAGGTAATCTGACTAAGTTCACTGTGGCATATCTTTTCCGGCCTGCACAATACACAGGCTCAATAACGCTGCTTTCAGCCGGCAAGCTGTTCGCAGACTTTAATAATAATATCGGCAGAACGTTCCCAGGTATATTTTGAAGCCTGCTTTAAACCTTTGTCCGATAGTTCTGCCCGAAGCTCGCGATTTACAAGCAAACGTTCCATTGCGTTTGATATAGATACAACTGAAAACGGATCGACCAATAATGCGGCATCTCCAACCACTTCCGGCAGTGAAGCAGCGTTGGACACTATGACCGGTGTTCCACATGCCATCGCTTCCAGAGGAGGCAAGCCGAAACCTTCGTATAATGAAGGGAATATAAAAGCAGTCGCCCCCTTCATTAATCCAGGCACATCATTTTCATCCACATATCCTGTAAATATTACATCGTTGTCCAGTTTCAGAAAATTAACTTTCTGGAATATCGAATCATACAACCATCCCTTTTTGCCTGCAATAACCAGCCTGGGAACTGTGCCGAGTCGCTCTTTGAGCAGTGCATATGCCTCAATGAGTCTTTCGATGTTTTTACGAGGCTCAAGTGTGCCTAAATAGAGTAAATATTCGCCTGTGATACCATATTTGCTTTTTGCATCTGCAATATCACCTGCACCAAGATCAGGCCTGAATTTGCTGAAGTCCACGCCACAAGGCACTACTACTATTTTTTCTGAAGGGACATGAAGGTATTTGATTATCTCGTTCTTACTGAATTGAGAAATCGTCAGAATAATATCAGCACGCCTGCAGGATCGCTCCATATTGAGATCAAGCATGTAACGCGTTTTTCTGTTCATGGTTTCAGGATACGCCTTATAGACCATATCATAAACCATTGTAATAACCTTGCCGCTTGCTCCGGGTGGTACATGGTAGTTCATAAACAGAGTAACGTCAGCATTTCTGCCGAAAAACAGTCTGTATGGCAATGGGAAAAAAGAATAAATCAGTTTATATGCAGATGCATTGAACCATCGGCATTCATTCGGTTTACAGCCAAAGCTCCGGAGTTTGTCTATAAAATGGTTGCTGTCCGGATTATGAAGCAATGAGAAATAGTTTAAAACACAGGTAAAGCCTGTGTTTTTCGTGGCAATATTAGTGACAATATTCTGTACAGTAAGGGCAACCCCTGTTTTGTCAACGTTCAGTAAAGTCTGGGCATCAATCTGAATCTCCATATAAATCCTCCACCGATTTTTAGTTTTCGTCAAAGTTTACTACGTCGTCCTCTTCCAAGTATAAACCAGATTGAACTTCAATGACCTGCAATATTATTTTGCCATTGTTGGCGATACTGTGCCTGCGGCCGTTTTTAACAAATACGCTTTCATTACTGCTCACGAGAGACTCCTGACCATCTATGACGACTGTGGCAGTTCCGCTGACAATGATCCAGTGTTCGCTTCTGTGATAATGCATCTGGCAGCCCAACTTTTTTCCTGGCAGGACAGACAACCGCCTGATTTTATAAAATTTGCCTTCTTCAAGCAACGTGCATGATCCCCATGGATAATACTCTGTAAGATGATAGTCTGTACGGCTGTCATTTGCATTTTTAAGTGCATTTACTGCGTCTTTTACCTTTTGGGTATGATCTTTGTGGCATATTAGCAAAGCATCCTTCTGGTCGACAACTACCAGATCGTTAACTCCGATGGCAACGATGGCTTTGTCATTGTCCGAATAGATCATATTATTGGAACAGTCGATAAGTACTTCTTTGTTAAACTTGACATTTCCGTAAGTGTCCTTTTGGGCTTCATACTGATCATAAAATGTTGCAAAACTACCGAGATCGTTCCACTGCACATTCAGCGGAACGACCGCAACAGATTCGGATTTCTCCAACAGACCATAATCAATAGATATAGAAGGCGATAATCTGAAGCATTCCTCAGTATCATCCGACAAAAACGCGTTGTAGACTTCGGCGCAATGCTTTTTAACCTCATCAGTGAATAACGCGCTATGAAACATAAAGATGCCGCAATTCCATAAATATCCGGATTGCACATATTTTTCCGCCGTTTTAATATCAGGCTTTTCCCTGAACTCGTCTACAATATATCCCGGTCCTTCCGGTTTCCCGGGCTTAATGTAACCATAGCCGGTTTCAGGTGAATAAGGACGTACGCCGAAAGTCAGGAGGTATTTATCTGTCAACGGTACAGAACTTAATATAACTGATTTGAATGCATCGTCATCGCCGATGAGATGATCGGATGAAAAAACAGCAACAACGTCATCGCATTTTTTCCTGATAGCTTTGACACCGTTGAAAATAGCAGGCAAAGTATTCCTGGACTCGGGTTCCAGCAGGATGTTTTCGTTCGGCGGCGTGAAGCCCATTTCTTCGATTTGGCCGAATATCAGGTATTTATAATCGCTGTTGGTTACAATATATATATCATCCAATGACACCATCCGAAGGCATCTTTGGATGGTCAGCTGGAAAATTGATTGCTCCATGCCGTTGAGTTTTAAAAACTGCTTTGGATATTTGGCCCTGCTTAACGGCCACAGCCGTGTACCAGTTCCGCCAGCGAGTATTATAATTTTCATATGAAGCAACTCCTGCAACACATTTTACTCAAATCATTATAGCATATTTAGAATTACTTTTCGACGGTTTATGGCATTATTAAACCTGTTCCTGGTTTTACATATTTCTCTTAGCATCAGCACTGCATGGTATATTGTATTGATATACTGATTTAAAGATAGTATAATTAGTGCAGGCAACTTCCTGTTGAATTACAGGATATCTTTTACAGATTTGCAGGATAACTTGTTATTTATGTTGAT
>DGEE01000029.1 GCA_002385815.1 Hungateiclostridiaceae bacterium UBA3934 | reverse complement strand
AGATGTGTATAAGAGACAGGGGCGAGTGCAGTCAGCGCCGCCTCTTCCGCCACAGGGAAGTCGCCCTGTTTATATCTGAGATAACTGAAGCATTCCTGCAGATGCATTGGAAGCGGGTAGTATATTTCTGTGGCAACGCCGTTTTCCTTTAAATAGGCTTTCAACTCGTCGCGCTTCGCTGTTCGTATGCTGTATTGATTATATATATGCCTGTATCCGGGCAAAGCGGCCGGTGTCCGGAAAGATTCTGCGCTCACATCAGCCAGCATCTGATTATACATACCTGCATTTTTCTGCCTGCTTTCTGTCCATCTGTCCAGATACTTCAGCTTCACCAGCAGGACAGCGGCCTGGATCTCATCCAGCCTGAAATTTCCTCCGATGATGCGGTGATAATACTTGGGGTTTGACCCATGGACACGCAGGATTTTCATTTTCTCACAGAGGTCGGCATCATTTGTCACGACCATTCCGCCGTCACCGAATCCGCCCAGGTTCTTTGAGGGGAAGAATGAAAAACAGCCAATATCGCCAACACTGCCTGCTCTTCGCACAGCGCCGTTGAACGGGCATTCAGATCCAATGGCCTGGGCTGCATCTTCGATGATTTTCAGACCGAATCTGCGGCAAACAGGAACAATACTTTGCATGTCAGCCATATGTCCGAACAGGTGGACAGGGATGACGGCTTTCACCCGTGACAGCTCTTCATTTGTCATTGACTCCAGCAGCGATTCCAGTTTCTGCGGATCGATATTGAAGGTGACAGGGTCGATATCGACAAACACAGGCTTTGCACCAAGTCTCGCTATACAGCCTGCTGTAGCAAAAAAAGTGAAGGGGGTCGTTATCACAAGGTCTCCGTGTCCTGTGTCAAGAGCCATCAGGGCCAGGAGCAGTGCATCAGTACCTGAAGAAACACCCAGTGCATATTTGCATTGGCTGTAAGCAGCTATTTCCTTTTCCAGTTCGAGCACCTTTGGACCGAGTATGAATCGCTGTGACTCCAGGACTTCATTTATGGCCTGTTTTATTTCATCTTTTATCTGTGCATACTGTGCTTTCAAATCCAGAAGGGGGATTTTCATCCTGCCGCCTCCTTATAAATATTCATTATCTTCCGATGTGCTTTCTGCTGTCCTCCGGTACATTTCTCAAACATCCGGCAAATGTATTGTTTTTTGTCATTGCCTGCTTTCGCATAGAGCTTCATTCAGGTCGAACCATGTCATTCTCCATAATGTATACGCTGCTGCATTCGGGACATACAGCTCTGTTGTCACTGTTGTTGAAATCCAGCCTGGCAGCGCACCTGCATACCCAGCCGGCATGCCTTGCCGGATTACCAACCACCAGCGCAAAATCCGACACATTTCTGGTGACCACTGCGCCAGCTCCGACAAAGGCATACATACCGATTTCGTGCCCGCATACGATCGTTGCATTTGCGCCAATACTGGCGCCCTTTCTGAGGATCGTTTTTCTGAATTCATTTTTCCTGTTGATATGACTCCTCGGATTGATCACATTGGTAAAGACCGCGGAGGGTCCGATGAAGACATCATCTTCACAAATGACACCTGTATAGACTGAAACATTGTTTTGTATCTTAACATTGTCACCTATGACCACATCGGGACCTAACATCACATTCTGCCCGATGTTGCAGTTTCGGCCGATCCTGCAGCCCTTCATGATATGAGAAAAGTGCCAGATTTTCGTCCCTGCGCCTATTTCACAGGGTTCATCGATATAGCTGGATTCATGGATGTAGTAATCCTTCATTCGTACCACCTCAAAATCTCATCGTAACATTCGCAAGGCTTAAACAAGTGCTGCTCCAGGGTCATGGCATTTCTCAAGGCTGGAGTATGGGAAATCCTCTGTAAGAGGTATTCTTTTGTGGCTGGAGAATGTCGCCATGTCACAGGATCGTCGCCATGCCCTGCTACTCCAGCGGGAGTGAAATGCTTCTGCCTTCCCGCGCCGATTTATATATGGCCAGGATCAACTCCAGCGATTTGCGCCCCTCCCTGCCGTTGATGTCAGGCTCCGATATCCCTCTGAGAGCATCCAGGACATTTTTATAGTAGCCTGTATGTCCGTAACCGTAGACATTGGGAGGATCATATGCGCTCATTTCTACAAGCTTGTCGTCATCATCGTAATCGCGGAATTCCCAATGTTCTATTCTGTTGACAGCGATACCGCCGACTCTGACAGTGCCGCTATCACCGATGATAGTCAGTGAACCCTCAAAGTTTTTTGGATATGTGAGCATTGTTACGTTGACCGAGCCCATCGCTCCGTTTCTGAACCTGATACAGGCGCTGCCAGTATCTTCGGCTTCGATGCTGCGTGCAAGGGTACCGGTATATGCACATACGCTTTCAGCAGGCCCTATGAGCCATTCTATCATATCGATGTAGTGGCTTGCCTGGTTCATAAAGGCTCCTCCGTCAAGTTCCCAGGTGCCGCGCCACTTAGCCTGGTCATAATAAGATTGAGGTCTGGACCAGAGTACATTCACGATGACCATATAAATCTGCCCGAACCGCCCCTTCGTTATCGCACGTTTCACAAGCTGCAGAGTGGGGTTGAGGCGGTTCTGCTTGACTACGAACAACTGGACACCATTTTCGTCGCAGGCCGATATCAGTTCATCTGCCTTTTTCAGACTTGTTGCCATGGGCTTTTCCGTTATCACATGGAGCTTTTTCCTGGCAGCAGCTATGCCGTGTGCAGGGTGAAGGCCACTGGGAGTACATATTGAAACCACGTCGAGGTCACTCCTTGCAAGCATGTCATCGAGGCTCGTGTAATAATCAACGGAATGCGATTCTCCTGTCGTTTGTGCCCTGACCGGATCTATATCACATACGGCGACAAGTCTGGCTCTATCCTGCAGTTTTGAGATGGCATCGATGTGGTTTTTCGATATCCTGCCGCAGCCCACCAGACCGAAATTTATGATATCTTTCATTATGGAATGTCACCTCTTTGATATTACAGCATTAGTTTGCTGTTGTCATACTTATTTTATCGGCATGTACAGGGCATCTGTTAACTCCGCCATGGCGGCACGAGCATTCGATAATGAAAGCGTATCTTGACAGGCAGCATCCGGCGGTCAAAATGTTCACAGATTCTGTGAAATACACAGTGATGGAATTCCCCCTCGAAGTCGATATATAAAACAGGTGCAACAAATCAGACGCATTTTAAGGCGGCGGATTTATGAAGGATTACGACATGAAAAATACACTGTTAAGTAAAATCAACGATAAAACAGCGGTCATCGGAGTGATAGGCCTCGGCTATGTCGGTCTCCCTTTGGCGGTGGAAAAGGCCAAAGCGGGGTACAGAGTCATTGGATTTGATATCCAGGAGCATAAGATCAGGAAGGTCAATGAGGGAATCAACTACATAGGGGACATAGTTCCCGCGGACCTGAAAAACATAGTGAGATCGGGCAGGCTGAAGGCGACTGGCGATTATAGTTTTATCTCGGAAGCGGATTGTGTGGCCATTTGTGTGCCAACACCGCTGGATGAGCACTTTCAGCCGGATATATCATATATCGCGAACTCATCAAAAGAAATAGCAAAATACCTTCACAAAGGCATGCTGGTCGTACTGGAGAGCACTACATACCCCGGTACTACCGAGGAAGTGGTAAAG
>DGEE01000121.1:5252-8219 GCA_002385815.1 Hungateiclostridiaceae bacterium UBA3934 | reverse complement strand
TAGTTGAGAACTGTCCCTCCTGAAATTGCTTCCATGAAGTTGAGAACCGTCCCTCCCCCAGGGCAAGAAAGTTGAGAACTGTCCCCGGGTCACCCGGCTCAAAAGCATCCTTGACGCGGGTACGCTTCTTATGTATAATGTTATCTAATATTTTTCCGGATGCAATATTTTGATAGGAGGTACGATCCCATGGCAATTTACTACGATGAGCCATCAAGAACCTTCAGCGAATATCTTCTGCTGCCAAATCTTACGACTAAAAAATGCACACCTCAGAACATTGATTTGAAAACACCGATAGTAAAGTTCAAAAAGGGCGAAGAGGCTTCCATGCACATAAATATACCGCTGGTTTCAGCGATAATGCAGTCTGTTTCAGACTCACGGATGGCAATTGAGTTGGCCAGGTGTGGGGGCCTTTCATTTATTTATGGTTCACAGACGATAGACCAGCAGGCGGAGATGGTGCGCAAGGTTAAAAAATACAAGGCTGGTTTTGTTGTCAGTGACTCAAATCTGAAGCCCGAAGATTCGCTGGCTGATGTTCTGGCGCTCAAGGAGAAAACGGGCCATTCCACCATAGCAATAACCGAGAACGGGCTACCGACAGGTAAGCTGCTTGGCCTTGTGACAAGCAGGGATTACAGAATCAGCAGGACACCTCTGGAGACGAAAGTCAAGGAATTCATGACACCATTTGAATCGCTGATCTATGCAGAGGAAGGCATCACGCTCAAAGAAGCCAACGATATGATATGGGATCACAAATTGAACTGCCTGCCTGTTATTGATAAAAATCAAAACCTTCTTTATCTGGTTTTCAGAAAAGACTATGACAACCACAAAGAGAACCCGTACGAATTGTCGGATTCCAAAAAGAGATTGATGTGCGGCGCTGGAATCAACACAAGGGACTTCATGGACAGAGTACCTGCTCTGGTGGATGCCGGTGTTGACATACTTTGCGTCGACTCGTCGGACGGGTATACGGAATACCAGAGAGACACTATAAGGTGGATCAAAGAGAAGTACAATGGCGAAGTCAAGGTCGGCGGCGGCAATGTTGTCGACAAAGAAGCTTTCTTATATCTGGTGGAATCCGGGGCTGACTTTGTAAAGGTCGGTATCGGGGGAGGCTCTATCTGCATTACCAGGGAGACAAAGGGTATAGGGCGCGGACAGGCAACTGCCGTTATAGAAGTTGCGAAGGCACGGGCTGAGTATTACGAAAAAACAGGTATATATATACCCATTTGCTCTGACGGTGGCATCGTGCATGACTATCATATGGCGCTTGCACTTGCCATGGGAGCGGACTTCCTGATGCTCGGGAGATACTTCGCCAGGTTTGATGAGAGCCCGACAAGGAAGCTCAGGATCGGCAACAATTACGTCAAGGAATATTGGGGCGAAGGCTCCAACAGGGCCCGCAACTGGCAGAGATACGATATGGGCGGCGCTACGAGGATGGACTTCGAAGAAGGCGTTGATTCCTATGTCCCATACGCCGGAAGGCTCAAGGATAACCTGGAGATCACTCTGAGCAAACTCAAATCAACTATGTGCGCATGCGGTGCATTGAGCATTGCAGAATTCCATGAGAAAGCCAGGATGACTTTGGTATCCTCAACCAGTATCATCGAAGGTGGAGCACACGATGTCATACTGAAAGAAAATGAATCATTTGCCTGACATTTTGCATCGGTATGCAGCATGACACCATCGCAGAATAACAAGGATACGCAAGGCATAAATTGCCATAAATAATGCAAATCCTTATATTTTGGATTATTGACAACAACATATATGTATTCTATAATGATAAAACCATGAATGCATTTAGACCTGACTGGATAGCACTGTGTTTTTCAGTGCTATTTATGTGTGCATATGCGGTGAGCATCGGGCTATTACTGCACGGTGTGTTCTTCTGACGCATTTGTGTGACAGAGCATATCATGTCATTGGTTGAAGATGCGCATCGTATAAATATTGTGGGTACGGTCCATTTGCATTACAGAATAAATGCAAGTTTAATGCATATATTATCAACACAAATTTTTAGGTAAAGGAGAGGCTCTAAATGGCAGGTAAAGAAGTCATACTGACTTATGAGGGCTTAAAAAAACTGGAGGAAGAGCTGGAGCAGCTGCGCGGTCCGAAAAGAATGGCGGTCAAGGAAAGGATAAAGGCAGCTCTTTCACACGGAGACATTACAGAAAATTCGGAATATGATGAAGCAAAGAATGAACAGGCATATATCGAAGGGAAAATTGCGAAGATTGAGGCAATGCTTAAGAATGCCAGAGTGATAGATGAAGAGGATGTAAGCACTGAAAAAGTCAGTATCGGCTCAAAGGTCAAGCTCCGTGATCTGGACACCAATGAAGAAAACGTTTTCACGATAGTCGGTTCCACTGAAGCAAACCCGGCGGAATCGAAAATATCCAACGTATCTCCTATCGGCAGCGCCCTCATAGATAAAAAGAAGGGTGATGTCGTCGAAGTTACAGTGCCGGACGGAATACTGAAGTTTAAAATATTAAAAATAGGAAAATAGAACCATTACAACTTGTGCATTGTGAATAATTTAATATATTATATTATTAAAAGAATAACAGTTTATAATATGTAAACTGTTATTCTGGTTTAAGGCAATAGATTTCCACTGCATCTGGAAAACTGCGGAGGATGTATTTCGTGCCTTCCAGGTAAAAATACTATGCAGAGAGAATACTATCTTTCCGGCGACAGTGTTATAATGGAAGAGTAAATAACTCATACATAGCAAATGCAGATAAAAGACAAGCTTGACCGATCAACAATGGCAGCCGGAAATAGGTTTGCTGCAAACAACATAGCTTAAGGCATGCTTGGATAAATACAGTCAGGAGGTCCACAAATGGAAGACAACGCTAACATCAACAGAAACGACATTCAGGAAACTGAAAATCTCAGCGAGATCCT